>CAYXQX010000210.1:0-6833 GCA_964467485.1 uncultured Porphyromonadaceae bacterium
ACCAAGAAGAAGCACAGGAAGCAAAGGAAGAACTTATGAGAGAATGGATAAAAACACTACTATAAGTAAGATTCCTATAATCCTTATTACCGGATTTCTTGGAAGCGGAAAAACAAGCCTGCTAAAAAATATCCTTGTTGAAATTGGAGATTCCAGGAAAATTGCCGTTGTTCAAAATGAGTTCGCCCCGGGAAGGGTCGATTCAGTTGAATTGGAATCGACAAAAATTCCCTTCAATTTATTAGAGATAAACAATGGATCAGTTTTCTGTGCCTGTTTATTAGATGATTTTATTAGTCGACTGGGAGATTTCATCAAGCAATACGAGCCAGAGATCATATTTCTGGAAGCCACTGGTCTTGCAGATCCCGTTTCTATGGCGCAGATATTACAATCACCAACTGTGGAAAATCATATTTTTCTGGGTGGTATATGGACAGTGATTGATTGTGTCAACTTCAATAAATCACACAAATACCTCCAGCGAGTACGCCACCAAATACAGATTGCAGATGTTATCCTTCTCAATAAATCTGACTTATTTTATCCTGATGAAAATCTTCTTCAGCAGATAATACAATGGAACCCATATGCCCAACAGCATATGGCTGCAAACGGTAGTTTTGAAAACCTAAATGAGGTATTGCACGAAGAGCTGAATCTCATAAAAAACAAAACATTGGACTTGCTTAAACTTAAAAAGGATAAATCCCTTCCCCGCCCGGATATTGGATCATGCGTTATCCGAACTCAAAAAATTTTCTCGGAAGAGTCAATTAAGCAATTCCACAGAGAAAACACCGATATTGTTTTCCGTATGAAAGGTTATGCACGCTGCAAAAATGGTAAATATCTATTGGTACAAAGCGTATTTGACCAACTGGATATTAAACCGACTGATAATTGGACTGGCCCGACCGAAATAATACTCATGGGGCCCGGAATAAAGCCTGATCTAATTACCAGAGAATTTTTAAAATCAGGAAAAAATGAATAAGAAAATCCTTGATCAACTAAAACAAAAAAAAGTAATCATCAGCGATGGAGCATGGGGTACTCTGCTCCAGGAAAGAGGATTAAAACCTGGTGAATGCCCCGAAAGCTGGAATTTTTCTCATCCTGATAAAGTTAAAGAAGTTGCAGCATCCTACATCGCAGCCGGGTCTGAAATGATTGAGACCAACAGTTTCGGAGCCAGCAGCTTCAAATTAAAGCACTATGGTTTAGCCGACCAAGCATACGAAATAAATAAAAAAGCAGCCGAGATATCAAGAATGGCAGCTGGAGATTCCGTCCACGTTCTTGGATCGGTTGGGCCAACAGGCGTTATACTAATGATGGGCGAGGTATCAGATGACGAGCTTTATAATGCTTTTAAGGAGCAAGTAACTGCCCTCGAAGCAGGTGGTGCTGATGCTATATGTATAGAAACAATGACAGCCCTCGATGAAGCTGTTTTAGCTATCAAAGCCGCTAAAGACAATACCAGTCTGGAAGTCATATGCACAATGACCTTTGACAAAACAGTGAATGGTGATTTTCGAACCATGATGGGGGTCAGCCCCGAACAAATGGTTCCTGCATTGAAGGCTGCCGGGGCAGATATTATAGGTACCAATTGTGGTAACGGAATGGAAAACATGATCCCTATCGTGAAAGCTATAAGGCTGATAGATAAGGATATACCGATTCTTGTACATGCCAATGCCGGCCTCCCCCATTTACACGATGGCAAAAATATTTTTGACGAAACACCAGCAATAACTGCTTCCTATGTATCTGATTTAATTGTGGCCGGCGCAAATCTTATTGGAGGTTGTTGCGGCACTACACCTCAACATATTATAGCAATAAGACAAGAAAGCAAGAAGGCAGTAAAAAAATGATAGGAACGCAGCCTGCTACGTCCCTATCATTACATTAAAAACACTTTTTTATCCTCTATCCACTAAATTTCTCAGCAACAGCATCCCAATTCACTACTTTCCAAAAAGCAGAGATGTATTCTGGTCTTCTATTCTGATAGTTCAGATAATAGGCATGCTCCCAAACATCAAGCCCAAGAACAGGATTTCCTTTTACTTCAGCCAAATCCATTAGGGGGTTGTCCTGGTTTGGAGTTGAGGATACCACGAGCTTACCATCCTGTTCAACTAACCATGCCCAACCCGATCCAAATCTGGTGGCAGCAGCCTTATTAAAAATTTCCTGAAAAGCAGTGAAGGATCCAAAGTCGCGATTAATCGCTTCAAGCAAAGACCCCTTGGGCTGTCCTCCACCATTTGGACCAATAACTTCCCAAAACAGCCTGTGGTTATAAAAACCCCCACCATTATTCCTCACTGCTACTGGAAGACTGGAAACGCCACTCAAAAGCTCCTCCACACTCTTTCCTTCCATTTCCGTTCCTGCTATAGCGGCATTAAGATTATTTGTGTATCCAGCATGGTGCTTACCATGATGTATTTCCATTGTTCTTGAATCGATATGTGGCTCTAGCGCAACATAATCATATTGTAATTTTGGTAGTTCAAATGACATAATATCTCTCCTTACATTTTGTTTATTTATACTCTATCTAAATAACAACGCAAGATTAAAAAGGTTTAGGATGGTACGAAGCTTTAGTAAATACTTTACATGCGCCAAGATGCACAGGTATCCAATAACAGGTACAAAGCCTTGCCTTACTACCATTTCTTTCTTGTCTTCCTGGCTTTTGTATACTTTTGCCACTTATGAATAGGAAAATTCTCAGGCTCGCGGTTCCCAACATCATCAGCAACATCACCATACCCTTGGTTGGAATGGTTGATTTAGCTGTATTGGGGCATCTTGAATCGGAGTTATACATTGGGGCGATTGCCATTGGAGGCTTGATCTTTAATGTTTTGTATTGGGGCTTTGGTTTCTTAAGAATGGGAACATCAGGTTTTACTGCTCAAGCCTTTGGAGAGAGAGATCTCCACGAAGTAATGAATTTGTTGGGTAGGGCTACCCTGGTGGCTCTTGGAGGAGCAGCCTTATTAATTATCCTGATGGGGCCCATTGGCTGGATCTCCTTTCGCTTGATAGATGGTAGCACAGAAGTAGAAGCTCTTGCTCAACAGTATTACTCGATAAGAATTTTTGCTGCCCCGGCAACCCTGGGATTATACGCTCTCACGGGTTGGTTCATTGGGATGCAGAACACCCGCTTCCCAATGATAATAGCTATAGTGGTAAATGTATTAAACGTTGTATTCAATCTTTATTTCATTTATGGATTAGGAATGAAATCGGATGGTGTAGCCTGGGGAACCGTAGTGGCTCAATACTCAGGAGTACTGGTAGGAATATTTCTGTTTTTCAGGTATTATAGAAAATTATTTAAATACTGGTCACGCAAAACACTATTCGAAATCCATGCTTTAAGAAAATTCTTCCTTGTAAACAGAGATATTATTATCCGAACGTTATGTCTAATTTTTGTATTCACTTTTTTTACAAGCCAATCAGCAGCAAATGATGATACCATACTAGCTGTAAACACCTTACTGCTTCAATTCTTTATGCTATTTTCATTTGTAGCAGATGGTTTTGCTTATGCCGCAGAAGCACTAGTTGGCAAATTTGTTGGAGCCAAAAATATGGTGTCGTTGAAAAAAACCATCAGATTACTCTTTTTATGGGGTGCCTATATCAGCCTTCCATTTACGATTGCATATGCCTTTTTTGGCGAGCAGATGCTTCACATCCTCACTAACAATGAAGAAATAATTGAAGCCAGTAAGCCATACATTTTCTGGATACTATTCATTCCCCTCGCCGGCTTTCCCTCTTTCATATGGGATGGTATATATATTGGAGCCACTGCATCAAAGGGAATGAGAAACAGTATGATCATTGCTACTGTCCTGGTATTCATACCGGTCTTTCTAATAACTCGTAACTGCATGGAAAACCACGGTCTGTGGCTTGCCTTGCTACTCTTTCTTGTGGCACGTGGTGCCGGACAGACCTTTATGGCCAGAAAATCAATATTTAAGTTAAAACAAAGATCCGCCTAATCTTAGAGACTAGTTTTTTATCCTCTTGCTTTCAAAGAGATATATAGCCGCTTCAAAAAGCTGTAAATAACCAGTTCATGTATTCTGTGCTTGGAACGAAGGCCTCTATTAAGACTCAAATGAATTATGTCTGATACTCGACTTTCACTCATCTCAACATCCCATGACTTCACCTGATTAATAAATTCAGGAAGTCTTTTGATACTGTCTGATCTGACTTCTTCACTTCCTGTTAAGGAAGAAATCTTTAATTCATCAGGATGTTTTATTATTTTTTCCAAAAATGAATTGTTCTTCCTGAATTTCTGATCAATCTGAAGACGGAGCTTTTTTCCACCTCCCATCTCATTATATAAAGTATCAACCATTTTAGTAAGGAGGGTAATCCTGGCATCCATTTGATAGTCAAAGTAGCTGAATATCTTATGTGTATTTAGCAATGCAACCTGCCATCTCTTATTCTCCCCATCTTCATCTTTCCTCAAGTCGGAGAGAATACTCAGCCAATATTTTGAATCTATAGCAAATACTTGTTCGGCCGTTTCAATCCAATCTTCGCCATACCTTTCCATCTCTCTTTCATAAGTTCCAATTTCCGTTTTCCAAATCATTTCATCCTTATAAAATTCAGAGGAAAAATTTCGAACAATCTGCAAAACACCAGCTAAATACTCATTGTTCTTCAACTTAAAACGAATGCGTAAATGAAAAAGTGGGTCGGCATACCTGAGAAAAAAGAAACTACTGGCCAACTGTCTGGTTTCCACCTCCCTCACAATGTCAGGAAAAACATTTGCCAGCCATTCCTCTCCCGTTTCTGGTCCTGAATACAACTTCATATACAGCCAATCATCGCCAGGGTGGAATACTCTTTTCATTCAGCAGCTTTTTTAAAAGAAATTATTATTTCATTGGCGTGCTTTCCATCAGAACCTTCAACAAGGCTACCTCCGTCAAAAAGAAAATCTTTAAAAAAAACGATTTCGCGTTTACGAATAGAATCCCATGCAGATATAGCCATATTTGCATTTGACCAATCTATAAATAGCTCATGATCGCCGTCTACCCACACTACCTTTTCAGGGATTTTATTAATGCCTACCCATGACAGTATCATTTCATATATTTTATCTTCGGATATCTTCGATTTTCTAAGTTTCTTATCGATCCTAACTCTCCAAACCGGCTGTGACAATATTAATTGACCATAACGAATCCCCGGGGTAAAATTGCTTAAACTCGTAAGCCAGCCCCAATTCGGATAAAATGCCGGGCCCATATCCTGATAAACACACTCGGCAAGAAACTGATAAAGTGGCAATTGGCGATACTTGAAATTATGAGCATTGGTAAGCCTTGGTTTTATCTGCTTACCATTTACTTTATGCTTCAGAACAATTTTATCATTTATTACTGATACCAAAATATCATTAGGAGATATAACATGAACTTCCTGACCCGGAGATGCCAGATACGATATTTCCCAATCGAAATAGGAAGGCCTTTGGAGTATATTCCCGGTTCTATCTTCTGGAAGATGAACCACATCTGCAATTATCTGATCAGGGAAGCTTTGCACATCATCTCTAAGCATTTCCCTGATATGCCTATCCAATCTACCTTTCTTGTCAAGGAATCCAAATCTCCCCATTATTGCGGATGGATTACCGGCTGATGCATGATCCAAAACAACAGAGGTATTATTCATATCTCCTAAAAAACGACACATAGCATAAACCTGATCCGGCCAATTTCCTTTCCTTAACCCCAACTCACCCATATCGGATTTTTCCAATTCAATATATTTTGAATTAGCAGGTTGATATGATTTAAATTTCCTTAACAGAAGAGTATGGGGTGGAATATGATTATCCGTTTGTGCACCTAATGGAAAATCCAATCCATCAAGTAGTGGGCCGGGATCTGTCATTTGTTGTCCTTGAGGGCCTAATAACCCAACCCCAAATTCTGTATCCATTACCTGTGGCAAAGGTACTTCGCGATTGCCAAAACGCTGGATGAAATTAATGCAAAAATCTTGTAGAATCTTATTAGGCTGAGGTTTTGAAATAGCCTTTAATATCCTGATTCCCATTAGAACTTTGTTGGCCAGATCCTTGCTCAGCTCAGCATTTTCATATGAACTCAGCAGATCAGCCTGAACTAAATGGGACGGATTGTACTTAATACCTGTATTCTTAGTGAGAGAGATTATTTCGGGATACAAATCATTGAAAAGACCTGGTTGCTTAATCTCTTCTACAATCTCAAGAAGAGACAGAACATCACGAATACCGGTTCTATCCTTGCCTAAAACACACAATCTATTTTTCAGTCTTATTGAGTATTCCTGCCCCGTCAGGTTCGGGTAAATATCAGAGATTAATACCTGACTATCAATTAATTCATTGACATAAGCTGTTGCTTCCTCAATATTATAGCCAAAAGCTACCACGTGTTTTATCAAGTCGATCCATTTTCTTATTTTTCCTGATTTTGAAATAAGCTCATCGAGTACCGGGTTCGCTTCCAGCGACACTATCCTATAATTTTTTTTTGAATCGTCCAGAAAATACGTTTCAATATATCGCCATTTTCCACCTATTAGGTAAAGACTGGTATTCCTACGATAGGAAAGCTTGCTCCGGATTTCCGGTTCCTTTAACAATTTCATCACCAAGCTACCAAGGTATTCCATATCCAAGCGACACTTCAAGGTATGCCGGTAAGGATCATTAATTTTAATATGAGTATTGTTGCTTATCACACCGGTGCCTACCCCGG
>CAYXQX010000211.1:0-6820 GCA_964467485.1 uncultured Porphyromonadaceae bacterium
ATAAAAACATTCTCTTGATATTATTTTGGTTTTCCTTCATGAAATTAAAGTTCACTAAACTCAGCAGAACAACCAGAACAACACCAATATTCCCCATGAGATTTATGATGAATTTTTGATCCTTCACAGCTGCGGACAGGGAATTCTTGATCTGTTCCCATCCGTAGGCAAACAGGATAAAGAACAAGGGGATTGCTATTGATAAATAACGATTGGCTCCCCCGACATGCTCCCAGGCATCACCACCAACGTAAACACTGTACGCAATCTGGGCAGAAAAGACCAATGCGAGCAGGATCGTTGATAAGTTTAATCGGATTAAAATAACCAAAAAGGGTATGATGAAGAGGACCCAATTAAAATCCCGTAAAAAATGATAAAGAACAAAAAGCCCTCTTTTTACACGAAGAACCAGTGATATACCCGTCATCTTCAGGTAGTAGGTATTTGGCAGCAAATCTCCATAGTAAAAATGACGAAACAGTGTTTGACCAATCAGGGAGAATGCCAGCAGGCCAAAACCCCAAAAGAGATGCTGTTTCCTGTTTTTTGCATCAAAGATCACTAGAAATCCCCAGAAAACCAGGTATGGCACTACTATATCCATCCGAATTAACGTACCTACAAACAATAAGATGTAGATCCATTTAGAAAACATCCCATTCTTAATTGATCGGATTGCCAAAAAACTTACCGCAGAAACCAACAAGACAAGGCCACTGACCTCCATTCCCTGTAGGCCCCAATCATTGAGAGGTACATATAATCCGGTGAGGATCAGTGCCAGATATGGTGCAATAGAATCTTCTGAAATTTCCTCAGTGATCTTTTTTACGAACACAAGATTAGCCAGCAAAAACAGCGCGCCGCTGATTTGAATAAATATGCTGATTTTTGAGTCAGGGATAGGAAATAGGTGGAAAAACGCCATAAAAATTACCCAGAGAGGGTTAGTATAACCTTCTATCGGAGATTCGCCTGGATTCCAAACCAGCCCAAATCCCTCGGCGAAATTCTTGGCAAATCGCATCGAGATCATAGCGTCATCAAACAGCACAAAATAACGGGTCCCATTTGATATAAAACTGGTTTGAAAAATATAGACACCCATATAGATCGCGAATAGGATCAGCAATCCTATCAAGAGCCAGTTTTTCCTTAATATATTCGCCATGGTTTTCCCTCATAAATAAACATTGTTGAACTGATGATCGGTCGCAAAAATAATCAATCCAAATCTGATCCTGATGATGATAGATTTCCACTATCAATCAATGCCGCTAAATTGATAAGTCTATTACCCTGTCCTCTCTGTGGGACTTCTTCACAGAATGGATTATTTGCTGGACAGTGATCCCATCAACTAGAGAACAGATTGGGATCAGATCTGTCTTTGTGACATCCAAAAAGTGAGCCATTTCCGATAAAAATAAGTCATTCCTGTCAAAAATTAATGGAAGCGGATAGTCTTTCCATTTCCCGGATGAAGCCTGAAATACTTTTAGTTCTCCATCTATGCCATTCCAATATACCGTTCCCTCTGATCCGATTATTTCCAAAGTATGAGCAGGTGGACGTTGATTGTAATTGAGGTGGACACTGCCAATCATCTCGTTTTCAAACTTCAGGTTTATTTCAGCGGTGTCCTCAACATCTGTTAAACCCAAATCACCGCTGGAGCCCAAAAAGCCCTGGACTACTTTGATCTCCCCGAACAACCATCTTAAATAGTCTAGTGGATGGCAAAGTGTTAAAAGCACCCCTCCTCCCAAATCTGCTCTGGCACTATAACCAGCCTGGTAATTTTCCCAGGGATGCCAATTGGGCAGGTATTCGCCCCAATGAGCCCGAACAGATAAAGGTATTCCGATCTCTCCTTCACTCAGGAGTTTACTAATTAGCTGCAGGCCCGGGTGATACCTGAACTGGAACCCTAGTAATACTTTCTTGCCCGTCTGATCAAGTATCTTTGAAAGTTCATCAATCCGTTCCAGATCGTGTGATAAAGGCTTTTCTATTAATAGATGGCAGCCCGCCCTGGCTGCTGGAATGGCGACATCAAGATGGAGCGAAGTAGGGTTGGAAACAATCACGGCATCTGGTTTATGAGCCAGGGCTTGATCCAGGTTTGACTCAATAACATATCCGGATATCTCGTCTTTTTCAATCGTGCTCTGATTGGTACTATAGAATAGAATATCCTCTTCACCCAGGTGAAGCAAATTCCGGAAGTGTCTTCTTCCAATAGATCCAAAACCCGCTATAAGAAATTTCATGGTCACCTGTACTAATCCAAAAACTATGCCTGACTTAGGTGAATCATTATCACGCCAAAAGGGATGCTAAAAATTCGCCTGTGTGTTTTCCTGCGCTGCCGTCAATATAGGTACATTCCCGGGTGATAAAACCCTGTCTGATCTCTTGATCCAGGTCTGGATTATTCAAATAATAATTAAGAGCCTCTACCAATTCTTCCCGGTTGATTGCTTCCCTTCCAGCGCCTGAATCGATGAATCTTTCATGTGTTGGCCACCCACCAATTTGTGACAATTTCAGGGAAAAATTATTTGGCCAGCCAGATCCAGAATCAATGCACAGGCTTATAACAGGGGTTTCATGGATAGATGCCTCAAGTGCCATGGTTGAGTAAACTGTCACCATCACATCAGAATGGGCCATCATGGATGATTTTTCTGGCATATCTTCCCCTGAATAGTATCCCAGGTCTCCCCCAAGTGCGACCGGTTCAACCAGATGGATATGAACATTTTTCTGGGCTAACTCATTGATCATTCTCATTTCATCCTTAAACCGGGGATCTTCCAGGAAATGGTTCGGATGCAATCTGATCAATAATTGGCAAGGCTCGAGCAAGCTATCTGAGCTAATAACACTTTCCAACGCTTCGATATTTTGAAAATTCGGGGAAAATGAGATGAAACTACAGGCATATGAAATTAATTTCCGGGCCGGATCCAAATTATGCAATTTAAAATAATCACTGCGTGGCATTTTCCAAATTTCTTTAAAATATCCATCGTAAGAAGGGATTCCGCCAATATTAACTCTGGCAGGATTCCAATCGGATCCTTTGACCAACTCTTCTTTTTGAATCTCTGACCAGCAGGAAACCCAATCCACTTCAGCACCGGGAAGGCTGTAGCTGCTGGTATTATCCCACCCGAGAATGATAGAGCTCGTTGTAATGCCTCGTTTTTTCGCTTCCCTGAGCAGATATCGATCTTGCCGCCAGCCTGGAGTGATAGATACGACCAAACCCGGCTCGTATTTATCAAACAAGTCGGAATAAATCTCAGGAGTAAAAAGACCCTGGATCATAACCAGCATTTTCCTGGCCAAACGTGAATTGTGCAGGATCGATACTAATAATTTGATCAGGGGAAAGATTAATTTCCTTTTGGGATGGGCTTCAAATTCAACTTGTTCGATATATGACTGAACCGCTTCTAGATTTATTTTATTTGACGCACCAGCCCGGCGGAGAAAATCAATCCAGTACTGAACAGATGGATACTTCGTTTTCCAGAACTTATCTACCTCAGATAAGCGCAAGCTTTCAACAGCAACATTTGGATACTCAATCATTTTTTGGATTTTCGGGATTACTTCATCATCAGTGAAAATAACAACATCAAGACCTGATTTAACCAGAGTAGCAAGCACGTCACTCTGCAAAAAATATATGATTGAAAGTCCATGATTTGCCACTAAAAAAATTCGCTTTTCCATTCTCAATACCTTAATATTATTCGGATCACTGGTAGAAATAAATCTCAAAGATTGAATTATATATTTTTAATAAAACCCTTTTAAGTATGGGAATATTCCAAAAACCTGCCCTATTGCCGACTGATCCATCGGGTGTGTTTTTTTTCTTAAAACCTTCATTTTGAGCTAGTAATTCCTGGGGTGGAACATTTCCTAAATGCTGGACAAATTTCCGTGTTAATGTCAGTCTTAATAATCCCAATTCATTGATCCTCCGGTCCAATAAACGCTCATTTCCCATCGCAATCTTATTCGGAAATGGGGTCACTTTTCCCAATACTTCCTTTGAAGCAACGAATTGGAAATGTCCTGCGCCGATAAAAACCTCATTCTCTCCCAATTTAAGCAGAATATCTTCACCCATTTGATAGGATTCTTCTGATTCCATCTGCGACATACCCAAGCTTTTGGTATGCGTACGATAATCATCCCACGATTGCAGAACACCTCGTTTAATTTCCAGCTCAGTCTGAGCTTCAGCCCACTCCAACGTCGCTGTAGAAAATTCGAGGGGGGGACGGATAGGCGTACCGGTAACCATTCCAACATCCGGAAAATTATTAAGGATATTCAAATGCTCGTTCAGCCAACCAGGATAAAAATAAATATCATAGTCAGAAAATGCGACATATTTGCCAGGAGCTGCATTAAACGAAATATTCCAGGCGCCGGGAATGCCCACATTTGTGCTTGATAAAATCAAGTATTGGATCTTATTCTCATTCTTTAAATTGGTCAGATAATCCCTGACCTGATCACAACTGCCATTGTCAAAAACCAGCAAATCATATTCTTCATCTGCTGTATTTTTCCAGATGCTGTTAAGGGATAGTTTTAATACATCCAGACTGTGCTGAAAATAACCACTCAGATAAGGTATATAACAGATCACCACTACCGTTACCGGTTTAGGAGGGGATATAGCTGGCTGTTTATTTTTTACGGGATTAGCCCCAATTCTCATGATATTTTCTCGTTAAATCAAGATCCATTATTCTTGGCCAATCAACTGATTCTTCTTCGCAATTTCCGTATTTTTCGAGTTAACTCCCAACGCCAGCCTTCCATAAGCTGCGGGTTAACGAAGCGCTCTAATTTTCTTAAGACAATCGGAAGAGTCAGCTTGACCCTCCTGATCTTTCCTCCCCTGAGTTCCTGCCGAACATCCAATAGATCAAAGCTTTTTGTATATCCTCCCGCCAAATCCACATTCTGAATGGACTCGTCGAGATCGAAATGGGGTTTTCCACCCGGAAGATGGTTGTAATCATGATTCTGGTGGATCACCATCATAGCTGGAGTAGCATCAATAACCTGCCAGGGCTGCTGCATTCCATGATAGATCATCCAGTTATCCCAACCTGCTCTACCGACTGCAAATGGTGGTATCTCCTGGTACAAATGTTTAGGAAACACAAAATAATCCATCGCAGCCGGACCTTGAATTTTCCCTTGGGTCACAGCCCTACTTTTTAGTTCGTTTGCCCAATTTGCGTTGAAAGCAATCTCCGTGTTTAGATCCAGATCCCACCGCCGACCCACGATCAGGAAGTCCTCATTCCCCTGGTTGATTTGCTGAATGATTTTAAGCGTATCTGGGAGCAGGATAATATCGGCATTAAGATAGATGAGATGATCAGAAGTTGATGCGTGCCTCGCAAGAGAAAAAATCGAACTTACCAGGGGTGTTCCCAGGCTATTGACTTCAACGTCCGGGATGTGGCCTACACCCATATGTCGTGCCTCTTCCTTGATCCCGCTTTCATCACCGATCAGTAATACCTCAGCATCGGGGCCCAGCATTTTCCAGGATCTGACAGCATTACGCTGAATAATATTGATATGCGGATCCGAAAAAGGTTTCGGTGCGGTGAAGATCGTGATATTGCTCATTTTTTCAGTCAGTCATCCTGATACCGCTATATGTGGATAAGAATGTTGATAATTCGGGATAACCCCTCACAGGTATGTGGATAAACAGCTGGATAACTTCTGTCATCCCCAGATCCTGATCACTTAATCTGATCTTTATTCTCCCTGTACCACTTTATGGTTGTCTTCAACCCTTCTTTAAAGGGCATTTCCGCTTCAAACCCAAAATAGTCTTTAGCTCGCTGGGTATCTAGAGCCCTTCTGGGTTGTCCATTGGGTTTGCTTGTATCCCATGCTAACTGACCTTCGAATCCGGATAACTCGGCAATCATCAGAGCTAGATCTTTGATGCTAATCTCCATACCCGCGCCAAGATTTACAGGTTCACTACCATGATATCGCTCTGCAGCCATGACAATACCTTGGGCTGCATCACCAGCATAGAAAAATTCCCTTGTCGGCGAGCCATCTCCCCACAGAACCACTTCTTTATCATCCCGATCCACAGCATCTATCATCTTTCGGATCAATGCGGGGATCACATGAGAAGTCTCGAGGTTAAAATTATCCCGAGGTCCATACAAGTTCACAGGCAGCAGATAAATAGCATTAAATCCATATTGCTCTCTGTATGCCTGAGCTTGGACCAATAACATCTTTTTTGCCAGACCATAAGGCGCATTAGTTTCTTCCGGATACCCGTCCCAGAGGTTTTTTTCCTGGAATGGGATCGGTGTGAATTTTGGATAAGCGCAAATTGTGCCAATAGCCACAAATTTATCTACGCCAGATTGCCAGGCTTCATGCATCAGGGGAACACCCATCATCAGATTCTTATAGAAGAATTCGGCCGGACGGGCCCGGTTTGCTCCAATGCCTCCAGCCAGCGCAGCCAAATGTATGATCACATCCGGTTTCGCATCCTTGAGCATACGCTGGATATTGTCCTTATCAGTCAGATCATAATCATCGATCAAAGGAATAAAAACATTTTTAGCACCCCTTTCTGCCAGGACTTTCTGGACAAATGAGCCCAGAAATCCATCTCCACCAGTTACACATACCTTTTTATCTGCCCAGAATTCTTTAGAGTCAGGATAGTTCGTTTTTTTCATGATCATCTCCCCATGCTGACAATCTGGTCTTCCCAGTTATGCCA
>CAYXQX010000212.1:0-6797 GCA_964467485.1 uncultured Porphyromonadaceae bacterium
TTTGTCTAAATCACCTATTGATAGAACCTTGACATTATTCTCATGGAGCTTTTTCGCTTCTTTTTTTATTGTTGTTACCAAGAGGCCCATCAAAGCGTCAATTTCCTCTTTAGGCCTTCCCCAGTTCTCAGTAGAAAAGGCATATAGTGATAAATACTTAATCCCCAGCTCTCCGGAAGCTTCAACAATTTCATGTATCGGCTTAACACCATTCTGATGCCCAAAAATTCTGACAGCACCTTTACGTTTCGCCCACCGACCGTTACCATCCATAATAACAGCCACATGTTCCGGCAGCTTTTCTTTATGAAGTTTTTCCTTAATTGTCATCTCTTCTTGCTACGATTTTTCTTATACATTCGGTTAGTTTCGTAAAATGGGCAAGTACGACAAGTCTTTATGACCTGATAACCAATCGTTACACCAAAAAAAGAATTCCATTCGGTAAGACGAAATTTTCTAAATCCGGTATCAGGATCAGTAGGATTATCTCTAAATCCACGGCGAATATTCCATTCAACTCCGAGAGTTAATTCATCCGTAGCATTGTATTTGACCCCTGTATGGAAAGGAACAACTAAACTCTTATAATAGGCTAATCCAGTAGCAATATAGGTACTTAACTTGATGCGGTCTCTCCTAACACTAAGAGGCAAAAAATTAAACTCAACCAGTCCATAAAAATCAGCTTTCTGAAGAGGGGTATTCCCTAAAAGCAATTCTTCAGGAGTAGTACCAATAGCATAATTCACTCCCCCACGAAGAGAATACCTGGGATTAATATTTAACCTGTAGAAACCGCCAATCGCCGGCTTAACAGATCCTATTTTTGGTATTGGTAGAATAGTATGCCTATGCTCCCCGGAAATACCCAGGAAAATACCATAATCGGAACTTATTTGAGCCCTGAGAACACCCCCGCTCAATCCCAACAAAAAAACCAATATTAAAATGATATACTTCATAAATAATTGTATTGTAAGAGCAACCTCGAGGCTGAACTACTTACAATAACTTCTAAACCGCAAATATAGTATATTTTGCCATTCAAAATTCTACAAAAACAGAAGCTTGAAAAAGCCGAAGAAAGAGAGAATAAATATTAATTTCTTTTATCAGCACCCCACATCAATTTTGACCTCAATGTGTTGTAAAACTCATGGCCCTTTAAGCGCAATGTTTTGATTTTATATGGCGCTTTACTGATCCGTAGCTCAAAGCTGGATTCTATAACTACCGACCTTGAATCCAACGACACTAAAATCTGTTTTCCCCGACCGTCAATTCTGAGTGTTAATAGCATATCATCTGGAAACACCAAAGGTCTTACTGTTAGATTATGAGGGGCTATCGGAGAGATAATGAAATTATTGGATCCCTGTAATAAGAGTGGCCCTCCCACACTGAGAGAATATGCAGTTGACCCTGTGGGCGTTGAAACAATAAGACCATCAGCCCAATAGGAGTTCAGGTATTGCCCATTAAGATGAGCATGTATAGTAATCATTGAAGAATCATCCCTTTTATGAACCGTCATCTCATTAAGTGCAATATTAAAATCCCCAAATAATGGTTGATCTGTATAAAGCTGTATAAGCGACCTTTCCTCAATAGAAAAAAGCCCATGAAAAATGGAATCAACCGCTACATTTATCTCTTCCTGGGCAATATCTGCAAGAAAGCCCAAACGCCCACTGTTAATACCGGCAATATATATTGGATTATCCCTAACTAAGGTAACAGCCTCAAGAAAAGTCCCATCACCACCAATACTTAACATTACACTCTCGTCTCCTTTAAAATCGCTGGAATCCATGAACAAGCCATCTACCTTAAGCTCCTCTCCCATGCTTTCCTCCACGAACTGATGGAAGGGCTTATACATGATAATACTAGCATCATGAGTCCGTAGTTTGTTTATTAAGATCCTGAAATTTAATCTAAACTTCTCAGAAAAAGGACGCCCAAATATTAATATTTTATCAATATTTTTTTTCATAATAACTCAAACATTAAGGTATCTCATAAATTCCTCAAAACGATCACGATACAACAGCTCCATCTTATCATCATCCCTAAATGATGCTTTGATGGAATATCCATATCTCTCAAAACTTCTGATAATAGGGGCCAGATCAAAAACATTCAGCTTAATTGTAACATCAATTTCAGTAGTATCAGGAGCAGACATTACATACAGACTAATAATTTTCGCATCGTTCTCTTCAACCAAACGGGAAATTTCAGAGAGGGAGTAGTCTCTGAAGGTCATACTCAACACCAATATTCCTCCTGGTTGATCAGCCGCAGTTAAAGGAGCAAAGCTTTGAACCAGCTCATGAACAATTACAGAGCCCAGATATTCCTTACTATCATTTAGCACCGGCACCAAGCTTAATTTCAATCGTGCAACCAGCTCAATCACTTCATAAATATGCTGGTAATCATAGACGTATGGGCTAAAAAGGGATAATGGCAAGGAGCCTAAGGCTTCATTCTGGTCCTCCATACCCAAAATATCTTCATCGGATATCAATCCCAGAAAATCCCTATTATTGACTATCGGTAAATGTGAGATTCGCAAATCATCCATCATATTAAGGTCCTGTGTCCCTGTAATGGACGTTTTAACGGGTGTTACAATTTCTGAAATTAATCCTTTAGCTAACATACACTAAGAAAATATCCTTAATTTTGATTTGAAAATAAGATACAATTATCATGACCAGACTCAGTGTAAATATAAATAAAATTGCGACACTCAGGAACGCCCGAGGTGGAGACTTGCCTAGCGTAACAGAGGCAGCTATTAATTGTCAGAGATTTGGGTCGCAAGGGATTACAATACATCCCAGACCCGATGAGAGACACATCACCCACCAAGATGTACTCGACCTTAAACCCCTGGTTTACACAGAATTTAACATTGAAGGTTATCCGGGTGATAAATTTATTGAACTTGTCCTTCATGTAGTCCCAGATCAGGTAACCCTTGTTCCTGATCCTCCAGATGCATTAACTTCAAATGCCGGATGGGATACTATCAAACATGAGAAATTCCTGACAGATACCATCAAAAGATTTCATGATGAAGGGATAAGGACATCCATCTTTATCGACACCAATATTGATAATATTAATAATGCCGCAAAAACCGGGACTGACCGGGTTGAATTATATACTGAGCCATATGCAATTGATTACCATGTCAACCCTGCCAAAGCAGTTGAACCCTTTGTTGTAGCAGCTGAAGAAGCTATCAAAAATGGGCTTGGCATTAATGCTGGCCATGATTTAAGTCTCGTTAATCTTGCATATTTTGCCAAATCAGTACCCGGCCTTTTGGAAGTGAGTATTGGCCATGCCCTTATAGCTGATGCGCTTTACCTGGGACTAGAAAATACTATTAGATTATATAAAAGGGAACTTCTTTAAGACCTAAGGACGAAGATGTAAAATTTGAAATATCAGGAAATAAGAAATCGCTTAACTATTTTTGCGAAGGTGTTTGCTTGTTCAGCATGTAGCCAATGGCCTGCATTTTTAATTGTCACCAGAGTAGATAGAGGGAACATTTCTTTAATCAGGATTTCATCTTCTTCTACAATATAGTCTGAATTTGCCCCTCGTATAAACAAAACCGGAAAGTTTCTGATACCGGCACTACCCATTTGTCTCTTATCTAATCCACCTGATATAACAGAGATATTATCCTTTAATACAGGTAGATTAATTTTCCATTTGTATATATGATCTTTCCCTTTTCTTAAATTTTTCATCAGGAACTTCCTCAATCTTTCATCAGGCAGAAATTCTTTCATCTGCATATCAGCATCAGACAAGCTTCCAATCTTCGCTAAATCAACATTCATCAATGATTGGATTATGCTTTTATGCAATCCGATATGATTTCTGTCATTATCATGTGCATAAGAACCCGGACTTATATCGACAATTATCAGCTTGGTGAGCATGTGTGGATAATCAATCGCAAACTGCATTGCTACTTTACCACCCATAGAATGGCCCAGGATCATCGTCTTTTCAATTCCATGCTGATCCAAAAACTCTTTAATATCATCGGTAAGAACATTATAATTATGTTCGCTTATATGTGGTGAACTCCCATGGTTCCTTTGATCAATCAGGTAGACTTCACAAAAGCCGGATAAAACCTTTGCTATACTTAGCCAGTTATCACCAGCACCATAAAGACCATGTAGAATTATCAGAGGGTGGCCGGAGCCAAGTTTTCGAAAGTTTAAATTCATCAGTTTTTATGTTATTAAGCATAATGTTTTCATTTAAAACACATTAATGGGATTCAGCTTCCTTTAAGTGTTGCTGAATTAGTGTAATAAGTATCCCAATGCCAACTTCATTGTTCCCACCCTGAGGAATAATGACATCAGCATATCTTTTAGATGGCTCAATGAACTCCAGATGCATAGGCTTTACTGTTTTCTCATATCGATCCAATACGTTTTTAACTGATCTTCCTCTTTCCTCGATATCTCTCATGATCACTCTGCCAAGCCTGTCATCAGCATCAGCATCAACGTAGATCTTAAGATCCATCAAGTCACAAAGGGGACGATGAGAAAGGACAAGTATCCCTTCAAGTATCACTACATTGGTTGGGACCACATTAATGGTCTCTTTAGATCGGGTGCAAGATAAATATGAATAAATTGGTTGATCAACAGAACGGCCTGCTTTAAGATCCTTAATATGGGAAGTTAGCAATGACCACTCAATTGAAGCCGGGTGATCAAAATTCAACTTCTGCCTTTCTTCAAGAAGGAGATTTGAATTATCTTTATAATAAGAATCCTGGGGTACAAGTGTAACAGAATTCTCTGGAAGACTTTCGACAATCTTTCTTACAACGGTTGTTTTTCCTGATCCGGTTCCACCGGCTATTCCAACAATTAGCATCTTTTTCAAAATTTCCTGGATTTGAAGATGAAGTATTATATTAGCAAAATCTTTGTAAACCAGATGATTATTTATTAAACCCAACAATATCAATATGATCCGACATATCGTACTATTCAAATTAAAGGATTTTTCTTCAGAAGTTGAAAAAAATGAGGCATTGGAAATGGTTTTAATAAATTTCCGAAGCCTTGTAGGAGAAATTCCACAGATCCGCAAGTATAAAGTAGAAGTTGATATAATCGGTTCCGACAGGTCCTATGACGTGGTTATCGATAGCGATTTCGATACTATTGAAGATTTGAAAGTTTACCAGCAACACCCTGCTCATTTGTTTGCTGTGGATCAAAACAAACAATGGAGCAAAAAAAAGGTTGTTATTGACTATGAAGACAAATAATATAAAACTCACTCTCAGATGTTATATCCACTAAAATTTGAACCCTTATATAAGTACAGAATATGGGGAGGCAATAAACTCAATAGTTTATTAAACAAAAAAAATGCTCCTGAAAAAACTGGTGAAAGCTGGGAATTATCGGGTGTAGAAGACAATATTTCCGTAGTAGCCAATGGTTTTCTGGCGGGCAATACTATCCAGGAACTTGCAGAAATATATATGGGCGAATTATTGGGCGACCATGTATTTGAGAAGTTTGGGGAGGAGTTCCCTCTCTTAATAAAGCTCATTGATGCTAATGATGTTTTATCTATTCAGGTTCATCCAGATGATGAATTGGCAAAGGAAAGGCACCAGGCCTATGGAAAAACCGAAATGTGGTACGTAATTCAATCAGATGAAGGAGCAAATCTTTTTAGCGGTTTCAGTGAGAAGCTGAGCAAGGAAAGTTACCTAAAGCATCTTAGTAACAGCACAATTAAGGACACCCTAAATTCTGAGCCGGTCAGGGCCGGAGATGTATTCTTCATCCCAGCCGGAAGGGTTCATGCCACCGGAGCAGGCATTTTGTTTGCAGAGATTCAGCAAACCAGCGACATAACCTATAGGATTTTTGATTGGGACAGGATTGATAAGGATGGGAAGGCACGAGAGCTGCATACTGATCTGGCTATTGATGCAATTGACTTTAAGGTATATGATAATTATAAAACCGACTATAAAAGACTGCCAAATAAATCAAACCTGATTGAAACATGTGATTATTTCACTACAAATTTCATCCCATTCGATAAGACTATTGAAAAAGACTATATTGACATAGATTCTTTTGTTATATATATTTGTCTTGAAGGTTCTTTTTCAATCGTTTCAGGAGATGGTTCCCAAACTGCTGTGCGAAAAGGAGAAACAGTATTGTTGCCTGCAAGTATAGATAGAGTGGTTCTGGAACCGAGTGCTCAATGTAATATTCTGGAAGTTTATATTCCTTAACTATTTTAATAGGCTGGGTTGAAGATGCAAATAATCAAAGCAAAATTCCTGATGAGTAATACTGATGCAGCCAAGTGCCCGAAGCCTGTGCATCCCGAATATGCTTTTATTGGTCGGTCCAATGTTGGCAAGTCCTCTTTAATTAATATGCTCACCGGCAGACAAAAGCTTGCCAAGATATCCGGCAAGCCTGGGAAGACCCAGTTAATCAATCATTTTATCATTAACGACAATTGGTACCTTGTTGATTTACCGGGTTATGGCTATGCGAAGGTGGCAAAAACCAAGCGTGCCGAGTGGCAGGATTTTGTACTTCATTACATTAAAAAAAGAGAAAATCTGATTTGCCTTTTTGTTCTAATTGATAGCAGGATACCTCCTCAAAAGATAGATATGGACTTTCTTGCCTTGCTGGGTGAAATGGGGATTCCGTTTGTGTTGCTCATGACAAAAACAGAGAAGCTTT
>CAYXQX010000213.1:0-6795 GCA_964467485.1 uncultured Porphyromonadaceae bacterium
CCTGTGTAATTGTTGAAAAATAATACCTCCCACAATAAAAGCCAATCCAATTGGGGTGGTGATATATATTTTCTCATCAAGAATTAAATGTATAAAAATCAGGGCTAAAAATGGAGAAATAAATACCATGTTACTGATTCTGGCATTATTTGTAGTATTTGCGAGTGCCGTGAGCCAAAAAACAAAAGCCAGGGCCATTTCTGTTAAGCCAATATAAAGTGCAGGTATCCATGATTTATTTATCAAGGGTAGTTCATCGAATATTAGCAAGTAAATTGTTGCGAATATAGCACCGAAGAAAAAGTTCAATGCTATTTTGTCCAATTCCGGCCTTTTGTCCTTTATGTTGATTATCCAATATGAGGCCCAAATAATTGAACTTCCCACTGCTAATAATACTCCTACAGGCTCGTTTATCTTGCCTGTAAATGGCAGGGCTCCTTGTGAGCTTATGATAATCACTCCGCTGAAGCTTATTAGGATTGCTATAGCATCAATTATGTAGAGTTTTTGTTTTAAGAAGATTACAGATAAGAGGACCAGCATCATTGGCCAGGTGTAGTTGAGCGGTTGAGCTATTTGGGCAGGTAGCAAGGTGTATGCTTTGAGGAGTATTATGTAATATAGAAAGGGATTAAGAAATCCTCCTATAGCTGATTTTGGTAAATTTTTGATGGGCTTGTTAAATATCCCCCTTATTCTTTTTTTAACGAGAAGGAGTAAAAAAAGAAAAATCCAGGCAGTGTGTGCAGAAATAAAAAGTAACTGAGGAAAGCTTATCTCTTTGAGTGCAATTTTGAATACGGTTCCGGATGTAGACCAAAGTATTATAGCCATCAAGGCTATTATATAGACCCTTGATTTTTTCATGGATTCTCATCTGTACTTAAGTCATTATTCTTAATCTCACGGATCTTGTTTCTGGAGTCAATGTGATAGAAACTGTTAGGGAATTTATCCAAGAGTTGTTGATAATAATCCAGGGCTTTCTCTTTATCATTTCTTTCCTCATAAATTTTACCTAAAAAGTATAAGGCTTTATGCCCCCAGATATCATCCAGATAATCTGAGTAAATTTTTTCGAGGGCTATTAGAGCTTCTTCTTCCCGATTTGTATCAAGATATATTTCGGCTTCTCTGAAAAGGGCATCATCAGCGATAGGGTGGTTTGGAAGATCCACAATTAATGAATTAAGAACCAAAAGGGCTGAGTCGGTTTTTTTTTGAAAGTGTAAGTAATCGGCTTTACTCAACAATAACAGGCCATTATTCAGGCTATCTTCAAAATTCTGATTTTCTCTTATTAAAAGTGAAAGTTCGAAAGCGTCATTGGCAATGAGTTTTGATGTACTTCCCTTTAAAACATCAAGTTGCATTTTGGCCCAATCAAAATTTCCGGTATAATATGCCAGCATAGCTTTCTTATATTTAGCAAGAGAACCGATGGGATTCTGGTTGTTTTCTTTTTCCACCTGGGCGTATAAGAAAGTAGCCTCCCAGGGATCATCCTGGATAAGATAAATATCTGCCTTATCCAGGATCATTTCAGCGCGCAAGGCCTTTGGGATTCTAGGGGTTTGCAAGGCAGAGTCTATTATGTCCACTGCGGCATTAAGGTTTTCAAGACGGTAAGCATATATATAGGATAATTCTTTCAGCAGGGTTACATTGAGATGATCCAGTCCGACCTCCTCAATTGTTTTTTCATAATTTTTAGCCAGGTTTAAATAATCAGCTTGTTGAGAATTATTTTTTGATTCAAGTAGAGACAGCTCTGATGTGAGTATTTCTTGCTTAGCTAATCTGAAGGGAGACTGAACAGTTGCAATATTTCTGGATGTTTTGTTATTAACTGAGGGAGGCCCTTTTGCAATTATTATATCATAAGCTTTAATAGCTGAGATATGCACCTTGGCATTATCTGCTGTTCGGGCTAATTCAAGAAGTCTATCACCGTTTTCTTTATTTCTGCGATCAAGAGCAGCAGCCAGTTCTATAGCACTATCAAAATCTTCTTCTTGAAGATAGATCCAGATAAGCATTTCATTGAATACGTCGAGGCCCGGATAAGTTTGAATCTGGGCAAGTGTTTTTGTCTTAGTAGATGCGAGTAAGGTCTCGTCAATATCCCTGGATATGGCGTTCCTTACCTGGGCCTGTACAGTTCTGAGATATCTTGGTTGGTATATTAACAGTTCGAAATACTCATCAAGCATTTCAGGATAATTTCGTTGCATATGAAATATGCCTGCCATTTCAAGATGGAATTCATTAGGTTGGTTTAATATCTGACGTCCAATTTCATAAACCTGTTGTGCATATTCATATTTGAGATAGTATAGATAATTATTCCCAAGAGTTTTAATTGATTGAACAGTTTGAGGGAAATTCTTCATGGGTCGAAGGAACAGTTCTCCTGATTTTTTCTCTTTTCCCTGAAGTTCGCTTAAGTAGGCGAGGTCGATATACAGCGATTGATCCTTAGTTTTCCGGATTGTTTTACTCAGGGTTTGTTCTGCAGTCTTATAGTCTTTTAGTTGTACAAGACAGCGGATGTAATTGTTTAGATATTGTTTTACGCCATTTTCCTGATACATCTGAAGGAAAAGGGAGGCTGCTTTATCCCACTCCTGGCCATTATAATACTCATAGGCCAGCCGTGAAGTTGATTGCTTTTTCTGTTGTCCAAGAACAATTGAGTTAAGACTGACAAGCAGAATTAAAACAATCAGGATTTTATTTATTACTAATTTTATCAAATCCGGTGTAGTTCTGAAGGATTTCCGGGATTAATATTGCATCCTCTTTTTGGTTATTTTCCATAAGCGCTGCCATAATTCTAGGCAGGGCTAAAGCACTTCCGTTAAGGGTGTGAGCAAGGTTTGTCTGTTTGTCACCTTTATTCTTATACCTTAGTTTGAGTCTATTGGCCTGGAAACTTTCGAAATTTGAAACAGAACTTACCTCAAGCCATCTTTTCTGAGCTGCAGACCACACTTCAAAGTCAAAAGTAAGGGCAGAAGTGAAACTGAGGTCACCTCCACACAGGCGCAGCACCCGGTAAGGCAGGTTAAGCTTTTGTATTAAAGATTCAACGTGAGCTACCATTTCTTCCAGGGCTTGATATGAATCTTCAGGTTTTCTTACCTGAACAATTTCAACTTTGTCGAATTGATGTAGCCTGTTAAGACCTCTCACATGGCTTCCCCAGGATCCGGCTTCCCTTCGAAAGCAAGGTGTGTAAGCAACATTTTTTATAGGGAAATCATCTTCTTGCAGTATAACATCTCTGTAAATATTTGTCACAGGCACCTCTGCCGTAGGAATTAGGTAAAGCTTGTCGTCCTGAACATGATACATTTGACCTTCCTTATCCGGCAGTTGTCCTGTACCGAAAGCAGAATCCTCGTTTACCAATATTGGAGGCAGAACTTCTTTATAACCTGCTTTGGCTCCTTCATCGAGGAAGAAATTTATAAGAGATCTTTGTAGTTTGGCTCCTTTGTCTTTATACACAGGGAATCCAGCACCAGTTAGTTTAACGCCGAGTTCAAAATCTATTATATCGTATTTAGATGCCAATTCCCAATGAGGTTTGATGGTAAGCTCAGGGTTAGGGAAATCACCTCCACGACGGATTTCCTGATTGTCCTCTTCGCCTTTTCCAGGAGGGACGCTGAGATGCGGTATATTTGGGATTTGAACAATAAGATCCTTTAGTTCGTTTTCACAGTTTTTATGCTCCTCTTTTAATTCCTTACTGGATTCTTTGAGTTGGCCTGTTCGGGTTTTAGCCTCATTTGCCTCCTTTATCTTACCCTCCTTGAAAAGCTGTCCGATATGCTTTGACAAACCATTCAATTCAGCCTGCTCGCTTTCAAGGCGAATCTGAAGGTCTCTTCGTTGTTTATCCATCTCAACGACCTTATCAATGATTTCAGTGTTAGTGAAATTCTTTACAGCCAGACGTTCAACTATCCTTTCCTTGTTTTCAATGATATATTTAATACTTAGCATATCTGTGTTTTCGAGAGGGTTAAAAATAAAAAATCTCCTGAATTAATCCTGACAAGCAGGATAAAACAGGAGATCAAATGTAGTATACTTTTGCCTTACTCTGTAACAATTGGCTCTACAGAAACGTAAGATCTGTTATTCCTTTTCTTCTGAAAGACAACTTTCCCATCTATCAGGGCAAACAGAGTGTGGTCTTTACCCATTCCCACATTATTATGAGGGTTATGTACGGTGCCTCTTTGGCGTACAATTATATTACCAGCTTGTACTACCTGTCCACCGTATTTTTTTACACCAAGTCTTTTACTTTCGGACTCCCGACCGTTCCGTGAACTACCTGCTCCTTTTTTGTGTGCCATAATAATAAATTTTTGAAGTACTGATATTAACCTACAATCTCTTCGATCTGAATTTGTGTCAGATCCTGACGATGTCCGTTAAGTACTCTATATCCTTTTCTTCTTTTCTTTTTGAAAACTTTTACTTTATCACCTCTCATATGATCCAGTACTTTTGCTGAAACTTTGGCTCCTTTCACAATAGGTTTCCCTACTTTGATTTTACCATCATTATCAACTAATAATACTTTCTCTATGTCAATCTGATCTCCTTCAGTTTGGTTGAGGCGATGAACAAAAATTTTCTGGTCTTTTTCAACCTTAAACTGCTGACCAGCTATTTCAACGATTGCGTACATATTGTATTGATCAATTTTATCTTTTGGGTCTGCAAAATTAGAAAACATTTACCTATAAAACAAAAGCTTGGGTTTTTTATTTTGCATGTAATTGTTGGAAAATCTTTATTTGTAGTGGCGGGATGGTGTTATTTTTTGATATTTTTACCAAAAAACCAGGCTTATGGGAGCAAAAGTGAGGTTGAGAATAATAGGATTAACTTATAGTCAGTCACAAACAGGCAGTTATGCGCTTGTCTTGGCTGAGGATAAGGGAGAGAAGCGTATCCCTATAATGATAGGGGCTTTTGAGGCACAGGCTATTGCTCTTCATCTGGAGGAACTTCAGCCTCCCCGGCCTCTAACCCATGATTTGTTCAGGAGTTTTGCCAAATCTTATTCCATTGATTTAAAGGAAGTATTTATTTGTAAACTTGAAGAGGGGGTTTTTTATTCTGAATTAGTTTTTTTCAATGGAAAGGAAGTTGTTACCATTGATTCACGCACTTCCGATGCGGTTGCCCTGGCTCTCCGGTTCAAATGTCCGATATTTACTTCTCAGGAAATTCTCGACAAAGCCGGAATTATAATGGGGGATAAGTCAAAGGATATTATTGATCTCAAGGATGATCCTCCGGCAAAGGCAATAGGTTTTTCAGAAAAATCAGACTCAGAACTGGAAGAAATGCTTAATGAAGCTGTTGAGTCGGAGGATTATGAGAAAGCTTCAAAGATAAGTGATGAAATAAAAAGAAGGGAAGAGGGGGTATGATCCTGTTTTCTACAGATAATCTAAATCATTTTTAGAATTGATGAAAAAGATATTAATAGTATTGGTAAGCTTTACCGTTGTGATCTTTGTTGGGGCTTTCATATCTAAGGCTCAGGACCGCAATGTTAGTGAGGATACAACACTTCAAACCCAGGTTCAGGAAGTTGTTAAAGATACGTCTCCTGTTGAGGGGTCTAATACGAAGAACCTTGTACAGAGAGAAGTTAAAGATGCCTCAGAGATCAAGCCGATTAATGTTCTCCGGGGGTTTTTAGGTCTTTTTGTATTGATAGGCATAGCCTGGCTTTTTTCCGCGAACAGAAAGAAAATTTCCTGGAAGGTTGTTCTAACTGGGCTTGCAGTGCAGATATTGGTTGCTCTTGGGGTGCTTATGGTGGGTCCTATCCTGAAAGCCTTTGAATTTGTGGGAAAGATATTTGTTGTTATTCTTGATTTTACAAATGTCGGCTCATCTTTCTTGTTTGGGGCTCTGGTAAATACGGAAACGATGGGATCAATTTTTGCTTTTCAGATTCTTCCAACGATAGTTTTCTTTTCTGCATTGACCTCAGTATTATTTTATCTTGGGATTATCCAGAAAGTGGTATGGGGTTTGGCTTGGGTAATGACAAAAGCTTTTCATTTAAGTGGTGCTGAAAGTCTTTCAGTGGCAGGGAATATTTTTCTTGGCCAAACCGAATCGCCTCTTATGATAAAGGCTTTTCTCGAAAAGATGAATCGCTCGGAAATATTATTGGTAATGATTGGGGGCATGGCAACGGTTGCCGGTGGAGTTATGGCGGCCTATATAGGTTTCCTTGGGGGCGATGATCCTGCACAGAGGCTGATGTTTGCTAAACACTTGCTTTCAGCGTCAGTTATGGCTGCACCAGGAGCCATTGTTGTGTCAAAAATTCTTTATCCACAGGTTGAAGAAATAGCGGAAAAGGTTGAAGTGGAGCAATCCAAAATAGGAGATAACCTTTTGGATGCTATTGGGAAAGGAACTGCAGAGGGTGTTAAATTGGCAGTGAATGTTGGCGCAATTCTTTTAGTTTTTTTCGCTTTTATAGCAATGGTGAATTTTGTTTTTATCAAGATTGGAGACTGGACAAGCCTGAACGGATGGATCGTTGAAGTGACCCATGATAGATATGCGGCCTTGAGCCTGGAATTCATTTTGGGGTATTTATTTTCACCTCTTATGTGGGTGATGGGAGTTTGCAAAGAAGACATGGCTCTGGTAGGACAGTTGGCTGGGGAAAAACTTATTGCCAGCGAATTTGTTGGATATACAAGTCTTGCCAATATGAAGGAAGCAGGAGTTTTC
>CAYXQX010000214.1:0-6759 GCA_964467485.1 uncultured Porphyromonadaceae bacterium
AAGCCATCATCTTACATATGAGAGAAACAGGCGGCCTGGAAACACCACTTAAAATTTCATCTGAAAATGGGATGATCTACAAACTAACTGAAACAAACCTACTTGGTGAGGAGATAGATCAAAATAATGACAGTATCATATTCAAGGCCTGGGAAACTAAATTTATACGTATTAATCTATAAGTGGTTCCTTTGCGGCATCCAGCAATTCACTAATAGTTGTTACGCACAAGCCAACTACTGTGTCAGCAGCACCATAATAGATCTTAACTTCACTTTCAGGCTTGGCAAAACCCTCATCATCAATACCTTCCACTACCCAACCTGAAGGAAAGCATACATTAGGAACCTGTCCGGCAAGCTCCCAAATCTCCCTGGGTTCAAGAATATTATGCCGACAACGACCTATCACTTTAGATGGATCATCAAGATCCAGCAGCATAACTCCTCCCTGATAAATGCTTGCGCTGCCAAAATGACCCGCAACGCCGTGGTAAACATGAAGCCAACCATCCCTTGTCTTAACAGGAGGAGGTCCTGAACCAATAAATTCATCCCAGTAATGAAAACGTCCGCTGATAAGTGGTGCTACAGGCTCCCAGTTGAGTAGATCATCCGACTCAGAAAGCCAGATTGTTGTGCCTGAAGATGGGCCATCAGAATGACGAGCTTTATTAGGTCGGTCCATTCTCAAGTACTTACCCTTAACTTTTTCAGGAAACAGAACACCATTACGTATATCTTCGTTAGAAGCTATCCCCAGGAAATCGAACTCCTTAAAATCATCCGTTTTCCCCACTCCCAACTGGCAACCACCTTCCATATCCATGGCAAACATCACATAATATTGCCCCTCTATGCATGAAATTCTCGCATCATAGATATGGTAAACCTTTTCCTTAACATTTTCCAAACCCCTGAAATGAACGATCTCGTCTCTAACCCTAAAGTCTACTCCATCATCACTCTCAGCCATAACAAGATATGTCTCTCTTGATCTCGCCTGCGTCCGAAGCATCAGCAGGTATTTACCATTAAACTTTATTGCCCCGGGATTGAATACTGATGTTGCATCAACTAATTGCGGATAAATATCCGGGATTTCATCTCTCGTTAATATTGGGTTATCTGGATGTCTGTACATATTAGTTACGGGTTGCGGGTTACGGGTTACGGGTTACGGGTTACGGGTTGCGGGTTACGGGTTACGGGTTACGGGTTACGGGTTAACTCATAATTCATAACTCATAATTCATAATTCATAATTCATAATTCATAATTCATAACTCATAATTCATAATTATTTAGTGCCTAAAGTTACTATCACTTTACAATTTTCCTTATTAGATACAGGTAAAATATTTCCTTCAATTGGAGTCTGATCAACTACAATGGATCTCACACCGCTCTCAACATGCTCCGGATTAAGGACTTCAATATCATATCTGGTACCTCGAAATATCCTTTGAGCTTTAAATCCTTTCCATTCAGATGGTATAACCGGATTTATTTCCAGGCCATCATAGTGAGGTCTTATTCCAAGTATATAGTCGAAATTTATTCTAAACATCCAGGCTGCAGTTCCTGTTTGCCATGAGTGACTGGTCTTTCCGGGCTGGCTATGCTCATTACTGGTGATATACTGAGAGTAAACATATGGTTCAGCCACAAAAATATCTGAATCCACCCTGTTGGGCAGAAGTTTACGGTAATACTCGTATGCCATATTGCCTCGTCCCAGCATACATTCAGCCTGTATAAGCCAGGCAGTAGGATGGTTAAAAATGGCACCATTCTCCTTCTTTCCCACAACACAACGTGTGATAAGACCAATATTCGGATCTATTTCCCGATAGGCAGGAGCACAGATTTTTGGGCCATATTCTGTATCAAGGTGGGTTTTCACACTATCCATAGCAGAAACAAGCTTATCCTTATCCGGCAAGCCGGCAATCACTGCCCAGGATTGAGTATTGAGAAAGATCTTACCTGCATCATTTTCCTTGGTACCGATTCGCTGGTCGCCCTTGCCAAATGCTCTTATATACCACTCCCCATCCCAACAGTTTTCCTCAACTGCCTGATGAAAACGATCACGAACATCAATAACTTTTCCTGCGTCTTTCCCGATATATTCAAGAATCTCAATCAGTTTATTGAGCATGGCAGCATAAAACATCCCGCCCCACACACTCTCGCCACCCTCATCACCACCAATATAGTCAAGTGTATCATTCCAGTCACCACGACCGAAGATTGGCAGACCATGCTTACCGCGGTTATTATCAGCATAATAAACAACCGACAACATATGATCCAGAATAGTACCTGTTTCACCACCAATAAAAGGTTCTGGATGATCCAGAAGGTCCAATTCCCCCGTTTCTTTGATATACTCGGTCACAGCAAGAATAAACCAAAGTGGATCATCACAATGTTTAGTAAACTCTCCTTGACCATCCTCATGAAAATGATGGTATACCTTACCATCAGTCTGCATCTGACGAGCCAATAGCTTAATTCTATCCAAAGCTAACTCAGGATGAGCAATGGTTACTGCAATAGTATCCTGGGCCGTATCTCTAAACCCAAATCCCCGACCAATACCCCAATAGTAGAAGCTGGTTACTCTACCTACATCGAAGGCCACTTTTGCCTGGTAGGGAGTCCAATAATTCATGAATATATTCACCTCATGATCAGGCGTCTCAACATATGTATGGGCAAAGAAACGATCCCAATGAGCGATGATATTTTTATAGGCGGCATCAACATCAATAACGGAGACGGATAATAATCCGTCTCTACAAATCTCTTTCGGGATAACGCCAAGCGAAAATATTACATCGGTAGATTCACCGGGTTGCAGTTTTATATCAACTTTCAAGGCACCTACAGCATTACCATAATCGGTATCCTGCGAGCTTAGCTGATCCTGCTCAATTCCAAGCGGATTATTTTCGTTTCTATATAATCCAATAAATTTCTCTCTAACTGTCTCATAGGATGCAACAGGCTTGTTAACTGTGAAATATGCCCATTGATCCCATTCCTTATTTTCCTGCTGCTGGGTTCCTTTAGAATCAGTTACCCAATATGTTTTAGTAGCAAATAAGCTATTCTGATCCTTATCAAAATGGACCCTGTTAAAGTGCTGGTCGTCGCACTGGTTAATAAGGTCAACCATGGCATGGCCCAGTGCTAACTCCACATATCCATAAACCGACAAATTCCTAACCTTATCCGATTTATTAGTCAGGATAGATTTCCAAATTTCCCGATTATCATCAAGAGGAACAAAATACAGTAATTCTGATTTTATTCCCTCAATCTCAGACTCCACTCTGGTATAGCCAAAACCGTGAGCTACCTTATAGGCCTTTGGATCTCTGTTGGTAGGCTGCCAGGTAAGGCTCCATACTTCACCGCTATCATTATCCCTGATGTAGATATATTTTCCCGGCCGATCATAAGGCACATCATTGATCCTGTACCTGGTAATTCGCCCGTGTAGAGGTGATTTTATATAACTGATTCCGCCTCCATTATTGCTAATAGAAGAAAAATACTGTCCGTTATATAAATAGTTTATCCATGGACTCGGTGTATCCTGTCTGTGAATAATATACTCCTTGCCGTCTTTGCTAAAATCTCCGTAATTCATTCTACTACTTTTTTTCTACGAACCCCGAGTCACTATCATCTCGCAAATTGGTTCGAAGAGCATAAATCATCTCTTTAAGGTTCTTAAGCCCACCTATTGTAAACCAAATAGTTACAATAATAGCAGTAACAAGGTATATCCAGGTATAAATTTTCCAGAATTTAAGCCAGTCTTCGTTGCTTACATCTGTAGTGAAATTATATATCGTACCTATAATGAATACAATTGTCCATGCTGCTGTCCATCCATAGGTTACAGTATAAATAATTTTATCTCCTCTTGTAAATTCTTTAGTTGGTGCCATAACCCTCCAACCCTTAAGTGGTTTATCAGGAACCTTACCTTTTTCATCTGCCATAGCATATTCTCCCCTATGAAGAAGTTTATCCATGTTATGTTTAGTTTTAGTACCAAACATTGAAACCAGCACAAATATTACGCCTGCCGAAACCATAGCTATCAACCAGAACCACTGGCCGTTAATAAAGAAATCATCCACAACAGAATTAATAATAATTCCAAATCCTGATATTAAAGCACCAGCAATCATTGCCGACCATGCCGCTGTTGTCGATCCCTTACTCCAATAAAGTCCACCGATAATCGCCGCCCCTGATCCTCCAACAAATATTGATGCTGAAACAGCCATGAAGAGGAAGACTTTCTCACTCTGCTGGAACAATATACTCAGGATGAATATTGTGATACCAACACCCAATATTGAATACCTGAGGTACTTCATATGTTGCTCGGGCTTAAAGGCCTTTCCGCGGATAGGTAAAACACAATCCTGAATAAAAATGCTCCCAAATGAATGGATATAAATATTATGACTGGTAATAGCCGCTGCGAGCATGATAGCCACAAATGCACCCTTAATCCCTATAGGCAGTAATTGGTTAAGTACCATTGGCACCCTAAGCTGAGACTGCAATGTCTCACCTTCCACTCCGGCTAATGACCCATTGACAGCATTGGCTACTCCCACAAAATCAACATGATGTAAAACCGTATACGCTACAACCGGAACAAAAACAAGGAATAAGCCCCACTGTGGAATAAGTCTCCAATTGGTCAGGACATCAGCCATCTTAGCTTCATGTGCAGATTTAGCTGCAACACTAACTGATGAGTTACCCTGCCAGGCCAATTTCGTATATATAAGACCGAACATACCTATAAAGAAGAACCATATATTAAAATCAGCCACATCCGAAGTTTTAAATGGATTTACCAGGGATGCATTTTCCGGGGCTCCGTTAACGGCCTCGCCAATTTGTCCCCAATCAACTTGTAAAACGAGCAAAACAACAATAACTACAAAAACTATATTAACGAAAACACCCTGTACAAAATCAGTAAACATCACGGCAATATGTCCTCCTGAAAGAATGAAAAACAGGGGTATGGCTACCATTAAACCGGCTACTAAAATAAAAGTCCCGGAATATTGTCCTATCATACCTATTTCCGGTATACCGCAGAAATGAATAAAGAACCTTGCTGTTACAGAGGGGAATATTATCATATTAACCAGACCTGATCCAAAGGCCATGAAACCTGCAAAAATCCTAAAATTCCTACTATACCTCATCTCAAAAAACTGAGCCATGGTCATTGCCCTTGTTTGACGATAACGATAAACCACCCAGCCTGTAACACTCATTCCAACCAGGATAATGGCAGTCATCATCTCCCACCATCTGGAATTAAAACCGGCAGCATAGTTCTGTTCCAGTGCACCAACAACTGTTATAGCACCCAGAGCCGCTGTTCCGTGAAACATGGATATAATATAACGTCCACCGGTACGACCGGTAGCCAGAAAATCAGAAACACTCTTAAGAAGGCTTTTACTCAGAAAAACCATCCCCACCATGAGGGCGAAAAGTATAAGGACGATGCCCCAGTCGAGCCAAGTTAGGTTCATATCTATGGATTAAAATATTTCGCAAAGATAGGAAGAATTGATGATTTGGATATGACTATTCACCAGGCAGACGAATCACTTTTAATCAACAATTGTTGTACTCAGAAAGCCTATAAAACCTGATTTTTCCTGATCATATCAAGTCGTTGTTGAACACTTTGTTCAGTTTTCCCAGGATCTTCAGGTGTATTAAAAGCGTAATCCAGGAGTTTATCCAGACTTGTTGTGGCAACATGCATCCTGGTATCTGAAGAAGCATAGTAGATAAACACCCGACCATCATTGTCAAGAATCCATCCGTTGCTAAATATCACATTTGATACATCCCCCACTCTCTCTTCCTTAAGAGGTTCAATAAAATGCCCTCCGGGCTGCTTGATTACCTTCCATGGCTGATCCAGATCAGTAACAAAAATGTACAGGACATATCGTAAGCCCGCGGCAGTGCGCCTTACGCCATGAGCCAGGTGTAACCATCCTTTATCAGTTTTAATAGGTGGTGGTCCCTGCCCGTTCTTAACCTCCTTAACCGAATGATACTCCCTCTGTTCAATCATGGTTTCACTTTCGATCACCGCCTCATTTATGTTATCAAAGAATGCTACACATATACCTGATTGTCCTGTATCTATAAATCCTGATTGTGGCCGCGTATAAATCATATATTTACCGTTCACAAACTCAGGGTGTAAAACGCAATTTCTCTGCTGCGAATCTGATTTAAGGTCGGGAAGACGCTCCCATTCAATTAGATTTTTTGTCCTGGCTATCCCGCAGTATGCAAGGGCAGCAGATGAATCCTCCGGTAGAGACATATCCTTCCGCTCAGCACAGAATAAGCCATAAATCCAGCCATCTTCATGAACTGTAAGCCGCATATCATAAACATTAGTTTCAGGATCCTCGGCAGAAGGCATCAATATAGGTTCATCCCAAAACTTCCAATTATCAATACCATTCGGACTCTCAGCTACTCCAAAAAATGACTTCACGTCGAAGCCTTCAATCCTGGGAACCATCAGATACCTGCCTTTGAACTTAATCGCTCCGGCATTGAATACCGTATTCACACCCATCCGCATCATAAAATCAGGATTTGTCTCCGGATTAAAATCATACATCCAGTGAGGTGGGATGTGTTCGCGCGTGAGCACCGGGTCACAATA
>CAYXQX010000215.1:0-6732 GCA_964467485.1 uncultured Porphyromonadaceae bacterium
CAGTATCTTTTCCTTAACACCACCCACCGGCAATACTCGCCCACGTAAAGTGATCTCACCCGTCATAGCAAGATTCTTCTTCACCTTTCTCTGAGTAAACATAGATGCCAGTGAGGTAACCATGGTCACACCAGCTGAAGGACCATCCTTAGGAATTGCACCCGCAGGAACATGCACATGTACATTCCAGTTCTGGAAAACATCCGCATCAAGATCCAGTTTACTAGCATGCGACTTAAGATACTCCAAAGCCAATATGGCAGACTCTTTCATAACCTCACCCAAATTACCTGTCAGAGTAAGCGTCCCCTTACCCTTGCTTAAACTAGACTCAACAAATAATATCTGACCACCAGTCTCTGTCCATGCCAATCCTGTTACTACTCCGGCAAAATCATTTCCCTGGTAACTTTCTTTGAACACTTCTGGTAAACCCAAAAGCTCTTTAATAATTTCTTTGGTCAACTTCTTAGGCATGTCCTCTCCAAATGCCACCCTCTTGGTCAACTGCCTTATAACCTTGGCAATCTTCTTATCAAGCTGCCTTACTCCAGATTCACGAGTATGATTCTCTATGATATACTCAAGTATATCCTTAGAAAAGCTAAACCGCCTATCGCCCAGACCATGCTCCTTCAATTGTTTCTTTATCAGGTGTTTACGCGCGATAGCTATCTTTTCTTCAACAACATATCCTGATATTTCTATCATCTCCATCCTGTCCCGGAGAGCAGGATGTATGGAGGATATCTGATTGGCTGTGGCAATAAACAGTACTTTCGAAAGATCATACTCCAGCTCAAGATAATTATCATAAAACGAACTATTCTGCTCAGGATCCAATACCTCCAAGAGTGCGGAAGCAGGATCGCCCCGAAAATCAGATCCAACCTTATCGATCTCATCCAAAATAAAAACCGGGTTGGACGACTGAGCCCTTTTTATATACTGAACAATACGCCCCGGCATTGCACCAATATAGGTTTTTCTGTGTCCCCTAATCTCCGATTCATCTTTGAGGCCTCCTAATGACATACGTACATAACTCCTGTCCAATGCACGCCCAACTGATTTACCCAAAGAAGTTTTACCAACTCCCGGAGGACCATATAAACACAATATCGGTGCCTTCATGTCGCCCTTTAGCTTTAGCACAGCCAAATGCTCCAGTATCCTTTCCTTAACCTGATCCAAGCCTGTATGATCCTCATTAAGAATCTTCTCTGCACGCTTGAGATTGAAATTATCCTTAGTACAATAATTCCAAGGTAAATCTAAAAATGTTTCCAGATAATTAACCTGAACAGAGTATTCCGCAGAGGCTGCATTGATCCGACCAAGCTTATCCAGCTCCTTATTAAAGGTTTTGGCAATCTCTTTCGGCCAGAGCTTTTTTAGCGCCTTCTCCTTCAAGTCCTTAACCTCCTGATCAATAGAACTACCACCAAGCTCATCCTGAATGGTTTTCATCTGCTGGTTCAGAAGAAACTCGCGTTGCTGCTGATCTAAATCATGCTTTACCTTTTCCTGTATATCAAACTTAAGCTTTTGTTTTTGATGCTCCAGAGAAAGATACTCAAGCAGTCTTATTGAACGAGACTTAAGTTCGTCCATCTCTAATAGCTCCTGCTTCTCCTTGAGCCCAATATCTATATTACTACCAATATAATTAATCAAAAAACCTGCCCCCTCAATATTCTTAAGTGCAAAACTTGCCTCTTGTGGAATATTGGAAGAGGATTTAATAATCTTTAAAGCCAGATCCTTAATCGATCCAACAATAGCTTCAAACTCATCCGTCTCTTCCAGGGGTTTAGCTTCAGTCAATTCTGTAACCCTCCCCTGCATATAGGGATCCTCACTAACTATCTCCTCCAAATGAAACCTTTTCTTGCCCTGGATTATTACCGAAGTAGTATCATCCGGCATTTGAAGAATTTTTATAATCTGAGCCATTGTGCCAACACTGTGAAGATCATTAGCTCCCGGCTCATCAATATCATTATCCTTTTGTGCCAATACGCCAATCATCTTTTTGCCCTTGTATATTTCCCTTACAAGCTTAATCGACTTCTCTCTTCCAACAGTTATTGGTATAACCACTCCCGGAAAAAGAACCGTATTCCGTAATGGCAATATTGGTAAGTGCTCAGGCATTTCGGATAAATCGGCCTCCTCTTCAATTGCATCCGCAATAATCGGAACAAATTCTGCATCATCTTCACCGAAGTTCATGAAATCTGAGCTACCTATTTTAAATCCCACAATTAAATCCTTTCTGATTTGTTGTCACTAAAATAACTAAATAAGTCGGTAGTTATGCCTTATTCGGTCAATCTGGCAGATTAACCGGCATTATTACCACAGGGGTACATAAGTCAATCATTATGCCAAAACAAAAAAAGCCATCCCGATAATCGGAACGGCCTAATATCCTGTAGAGATAACTATTTTACTTACTAGCCTTGATCTCGTTGGTCTTTAGCTGACGCTTCTTGAACTTATCAACACGTCCTGCAGTATCAACAAGCTTCATCTTTCCTGTATAAAAAGGGTGAGATGTGTTGGAGATCTCTATCTTAACCAAAGGGTATTCTTTTCCGTCCATCTCAATAGTCTCCTTAGTGTTAACTGTTGAGCGAGTCATGAAGGTATGGTCATTCGACATATCCTTAAATACTACAGCTCTATAATTATCTGGATGAATTCCTTTTCTCATGTCTTTATTCTTTAATTATGCAGCATTAAAATCTTCCTTGGTATAAGGGAGCGCAAAATTAAACACAATTACCTAAATTTCAAAATAATAAATCACTAATTATGGTTTTTTATCGCATCCTTACGCAACTTGCTGTCTCCACCAGCGTTTGTGAAGCGTTCAAAAGGAATTTTAGAATCAAAAAAAATACGATATGTAATATGCCTCTTCTTTCTAACTCCACCAATCTGCTCATAAATCCTTATCATCCTCTCATTGAAATCACCCACCCACGACATCTCCATCTCCTTGTACTGCGGTTTAGTTTCCAGAGCTTTTACCATTTGAAGAAAGAGAGCGGCTATAGTACCTGAATTTTGATACTCAGGAACAATCCCTGCCAATAACACCCTGAAACGGTTAATAGTTTTCTTCTTTTTAAGATAAAGAAACTTAGGCACCTGCAAAAAACCAATACGACCATTGAAATGATTGAGCACCTGGTTGAAATCCGGCAAACAAACTACTACACCAATGGGCCGACCATCCTTATATGCGAACCAAATAAAATCTTCTTCAATTAAAGGTTTGGCAGATTTGAACAATACATCGATCTCACCTGCATCAATCGGGGTAAACCCCTCCATATAAGTCGCCCAGGTTGCATTCAAAATGCCTATCAAGTCATTTACATATTTCTTCTGATTCTTTAATGTGAAATGCTCAAAGGTATAGCCAGGCCTTGTTTCAAGATAATGAGCAAACTTCACTATTCGCTCCGGGAAAGGCTCCTTCAAATCTTTATGGTAACTATACTGCTGAAAAAAATCTCTAAATCCATATTTCTCAAACAACTCTCCATAATAGGACTTATTATATGGCATTCCGTAGGACTGTGGCATAAATCCTTCCACAAGAACACCCCAGTTAACCATGTTCTCGCCAAAATTTATACTACCATCCATTCCTCTTGCCCCTCTTTCAGACAGCCACTCACGACAAGCATCAAACAAAATATCGGCCGCCTCCTGATTATTCACACATTCAAAAAAACCTAATCCTCCCATGGGAAAATTTATTTTTTTGTTTTTGGCGTGATTAATAAAGGCAGCAACCCTACCTATCAATTGCCCCGAATCATCAGTCAAAACCCACCTGATCGCAGATCCATCACGAAAACAGTTATTGGTCTTGGGAGTGAAAGTGTTTTCAATCTCCACCCTTAATGGTGCTACCCAATTCGAATCACCCTTGTATATAATGCGAGCTGTCTCATGAAACAGACTAACACCTTTAACATCATTTATTTCGATTAATTGCATCAGATGAATTTGATCCAAATTTAAGAATTTTGTCAATTTTTTCAGGAATTTGTCTAAGTTTGTACCGCTTTTGCAAAATGGTGGTTGTAGTTCAGTTGGTTAGAACGCTGGATTGTGGTTCCAGAGGTCGGCGGTTCGAATCCGCTCATCCACCCAAAACTAATCCCGGCCAATAGACCGGGATTTTTTTATGAATTGGAAAAAAATATATCTGTATGGAGGCTTGGCCCTGGCAATGTTCTTTTGGGCATTTTCCTTCATATGGTATAAAGTAGCCTTCCGTAACCTGGAGCCAATAGCCCTGATATTCTTCCGACTGATAGTGGCTTCAGTCTCCATAAGTATCATTCTACTCTTTTCAGGTAAATTTGAAAAAATAAACAAACAAGATTACAAGCTCTTTTTACTACTGGCTCTTTTGGAACCATTCCTGTATTTTATTGGGGAAAGCTATGGCATGAAAATAGTCAGCCCAACCATGGGTGCTATTATCATCTCTTTTATACCACTATTATCCCCCATTCTGGCATACTACTTATTCAAAGAGAAATTATCCTGGTTCAATTATGCCGGAATTGGGATTAGCTTTGGCGGTGTTATTCTTGTATTAGTTGGCAAGAACTTTATTCTCAATACTCCAATTGCCGGTATCGCCCTCATGATGATGGCTGTGGTGTGTGCCGTTGGCTATTCAGGAATAGTATTTCACTTGGCAAAAAAATACCGCCCCATGACAATTATCTGGGTGCAAAGCTTAATTGGCACTCTCTTCTTTCTCCCCCTTTTCCTTGCTTTGGACCTAAAAGAAACAATGGAGATCCAATGGTCATGGGAAGTTATTTCTCCAATTTTGAAACTGGGAATCTTCCCATCTGTTCTTTCTTATTTATTCTTTACCATAGCAATAAGAGAAATTGGCATGAACAAGGCTAATGTGTTTGCTAACTTCATTCCGGTTATAGTAGCAGTATTGTCTTTTTTTATTCTAAAAGAAGAAATGCCAGCCAGAAAAATAATTGGCATTGCACTGGTTTTGACGGGTCTGATTGTCAGTCAGAGAAAAAAGAAAATCCATCCTGATGAAAAGCACTAAACTTCTTCACCCTCCGTTTGTCTATTAAATTTATCATTATATTGCCATCCATGATGAAGCATTGGTTTATAAAAATCCTGATCCCTGCCTTTTTGATCGTTCTTCCAATACAGAGCTTTGCCCAACTGGGAGGAAGCTACACCTATGGGTTTCTCGGATTAACTACCAGCGCCAGATCTGCTGCCCTTAGCGGCAACCTAATTGCTGCCAATGACTCCGACCTTTCCTTGGTAATTGAAAACCCGGCCTTCCTTAATCCTGATATGCACAATCAAGTGAGCCTGAGCTATGTGAATTATTTTTCGGATATCCAATACGGACAAGCTGCTTACGCCAGATCAACAGAGAATCTTGGCACTTTTAGCGCCCGCATCTTCTATATGAACTACGGCGATTTCATCGAGGCAAATGAGTATGGGGAGATTACAGGGAGTTTTAAGGCTGCTGAATATAACCTTGGTATCTCATGGGGCCTAAAGCTCGACTCAGCATTCACCATAGGACTGAGTGTCAAGCCCGTATACTCAGTTTTTGAAAGATACAACTCGTGGGGAATAGCCGGAGATGCCGCTCTTATGTATCAAGCCCCATCAAAAATGTTAAGTGCAGCTATTGTTGCAAGGAATATTGGAACCCAGATAACCACTTATTATAGCCCGGAGAAAGAACCTATACCTTTTGAATTACTCGCAGGCTTCAATTTTAAAATCAAACATGCACCTTTCAATATTTTCTTAAACCTTCAACATCTTGAAAAATATAACCTGGATATTATTCAGCCAGGAGATGAATTAGATCCGGCAACCGGAAAAAAGGTTTATCAAAACAACTTTCAGGAAGTTGCCCTTAAAACCCTTGATCATATAGGTATGGGTGTGGAATTCGTTCCAGGTAAAGCAATAAATTTTAGATTCGGATATAATTTCCGCAGAAGAGCTGAACTGAAGCTGGGAACAAGAAATTCTGCCTCCGGTTTGTCTTTCGGTATGGGCCTTAACCTAAAACAATTCAAATTAGATTACTCACTGGCCAATTATCATGTATCTGGTGTCAGTCACCTGTTGACCCTCACTACCGATATGGATACCTTTTTATAAAAACAACTTCTTTATGAGACTGGATAAAAAAATCATTATCGCGATTGACGGACATTCTTCAAGCGGTAAAAGCACAGTTGCTAAAGAACTAGCCAAAATGCTTGAGTATATTTATGTCGACAGCGGAGCAATGTACAGGGCTGTCACCCTATACTGCATGAATAATAACCTCATTCAGGCCGGCGAGGTTTTGGAAAATGAACTAAAATCCCAGATGGAAATCATCAATATTTCATTTTCCCTAAACCCATCTACCGGAATAGCAGATACATATCTTAACGGAGTCAATATTGAACAGGAAATAAGGGAAATTGAAGTTTCAAATCTTGTCAGCCCTGTAAGCAAAATAGCCTTCGTTAGAGAAGCTATGGTGAAATTGCAAAGAGAGTTTGGCAAAGAAAAAGGTATTGTCATGGATGGGAGAGATATCGGTACTGTCGTGTATCCTCAAGCCGAAATAAAAATATTTATGACAGCCTCCCCCGAGATCAGAGCTAAAAGACGCTTCGATGAACTCAGAGA
>CAYXQX010000216.1:0-3421 GCA_964467485.1 uncultured Porphyromonadaceae bacterium
ACCGTTATAGCCTGCCTCCGGGCCAAGTTCTATCCAATAATCAGCAAAGTCGAATCCAATATTCTTATGATCAATAACAATCATTGTATTACCCAGATCACATACATCACGCATAAGGCTCAATAGGTTTTCATGATCTCTGGGATGCAAGCCTACAGTTGGCTCATCAAGAGTATAAACCAAGCCGGATAATACATTCTGAATAAGAGTTGACAGCCGGAGTCTTTTTATCTCGCCGGATGAAAGAGATGTACTGTCTCTGTCGAGCGTAAGGTAATCTATCCCCAGCCTCATTATAATCATTGTTTTTTAGAGGATAGATTTTATAATCTGACTTTCACCTTCTGAAAAACCAGTATTACTATTCAGTTTTTCAAAGGAATATCTGAGGTCATTAATTGAAAGAGCTGCCCAATCAGCTATATCAAAATCGCCCCATTTGTATGAAAGGCTGGTATCATTAAGTCTTTTTCCACTGCAATGGCTGCACTTCCTGGATCGTGTATACTTGAGAATATTTTTGTTCCTGTCGCGTTTTAATATCTCCTCCATAATGGGTATCATCCCTCGGTAATACCCTTCTTCCCTGGGTTTTGCCGTTATACCCGACCATTTCATACGTGATTCCAAAGGATGTTTGCCAAAAGGAATTTTGATCTTATTACTCCCATAGAGAATAACTTCTTTCTCCTGATCCTTAAGATCTTTCCATGGTTTGTCAAGATCAAAACCCTCGGCCTGACAAACCATTTCCAGCACCTCTAATGTAACCTGGGAATAAATAACATATCCTGTTGGGGTAGTCAAGCTTAATGCTCCATTTTTAATCGACCTGGATGGGTCTTTGATAAAAGTATCAGCATCAATATATTCTTCAACTCCCAAACCTTTGCAGGCAGGACAAGCACCTTCAAGCTGATTGAAAGAAAAACAAGATCTGGATAATTTTTTATCAGGAAATTCTAAAGAGGATGAATATCTGGCAAATAACAGTCTGAAATAATCATAAAGCTCACACAATGTTCCAACTGTTGAGCGTATATTACTTGATAAAGAAATCTGGTCCAAAGCAACAACGGGAGACATGCCCTTAATTTCATCTACTTCGGCTTTACCTAGTTTACCAAAGTGTTGTCGCGCCCTTGAATTTAGCTGACTTAAAAACAATCGCTGCCCCTCATTGGCAATAACATTCTGAACCAATGAAGACTTACCTGATCCCGAAACCCCAGTAACCAAAACAAAGCTGTTTCTTGGAATACGAACTGATACAGATTTCAGGTTATTCTCCCGGGCACCATTGATTTCGATATAATGCATAGATGATAATCCCAAAAAATTAAAGAAGATGGTTGTGCTGAAAATCCCTGAATAGAATATTTTTAAATTTACTTATTGAGAGCCTTAAGATCCTCATAGCCCTTCTTTAATCCTTCGGCTAATTCGGCTTTTATACTATTGAAGTATGTATGAGAATTAGCCCCTTTTTTTGAATCGTATTGATTAATGCGGGATAAAAGTTCTTCTTCCAGATCAATAATTTCATTGATTATTTGTTCGTATCCAGAAAAATCGCGATCAGGATCTTCATCAATACAATCATAACAGTCTGATATCAAATCGAATACTAGAACGTCAACATCTTTTTTCAGGTCTTTACGGCTAGCCATAATATATCTTATCTTGGGTTAAATGCTTTTCTAAAGTAAGGAATTTTTTACATTCTGTATGAAAAGCAAAAAAAAAATTAAAAATTAAATCTATCGCCAGTTAGAATACAAAAATATCATTCTGATTTTGTTCTGTATAAGAACTATTTTTCCTGGCCGGGAAGGCTGTCTTTTGCCTGCTGAGCATATAAGCGCTGTGGCTCTTTAAAATCATCAGGCATTTGTTTAATCATCTTAATAAAATAAACGCCATCCATGGTTACCATTACTCTTATCCATAATGTAAATCCATCATCCGGCAGGTTGAAAATAATTTCCCGCGCCCTGTTCTTAACTATATTCCCCCCTGCCTTCATTGCAGTTCGGTAATAGCTTTCCAGCACTTCGATGTATGATATTCTTTTATCAACGTCGCCATTCTCATCCTGGACCTCTATTTTAAAATCCCAATAGGGTCCCATCAACGACTGTCGGAAAGTTTTCTGATCATCCGTAGAATAGGTAAAGGAAAAATGGTTAAACTTACTTTGTTCTGCCCTGGTTATAACAGAATTTGGCATTAGACCTATTCTTGGAGGCATCTCAACCGGCTCAACAAAATCGTCATATTCAAGAAGCTGTTCACTATCAAAAACCACGGTATTAATGAAGGCACGCTCCTTTATAATTTTAAGTTTATATGAACTATTGGACGTAAGAATAACCTTGCCCCACAAATTTCCATTATCATCAGGAAGAGCAAAATGAATGGCTGAAGTATCCTGAAAGAACAATGTTCCTCCCTTTTCCTGGATCTGAGATTCCATAAACTCACCAAATTTTTGTTTCTGACGAAAGGCAGAATCATAAACATAATTTACCTCCCAATATTGTCCGGTTGATTTACGTGTATTACCCCCCTTTTTATCCCTTAAGGTCAGGTAATTAAAGGAATTATATTTAGTAATACTTCCTTCCATCCCTTTATATCCTTTAAGCATTGGAATATCAGGCACCTTACTTGTTTGGGCACTCAAAGAACCAACAAACACCACACATAACCCTAAAACAAATAGTTTTTTTATCATATTGAATTTTCTAAAGTCTTCACAAAATCTATAACTATCTATACAACTTAGTTGATCGATAGGCCCTAATTCAAAACTTTTTTCGACTACTTTTGATGTCAGTAAAGCAATAAATCGACCACAACGAGGGGCTAAAAATAATATTTCTGATTTTAATATGAGTAAAAAGGAGTTAATAATTACTGAAGACGGCTCTCATAGCTATTTTGTACCAGGGGTAGGTGAAAGTTATCATTCAAAACATGGAGCCATACAAGAGAGCCGCCACATCTTCATTGAAAGCGGTCTTCATAACATAAATAAGAAGGAAATACATGTTTTTGAAATGGGCTTTGGAAGCGGCTTAAACACCTTATTAACTTGGGATTATACCCGTTCCAGGAATATAAAACTCTTATATGAAACTATTGAGTTATATCCCATCTCGCCTCAGGAAGCTTCTTTAATCAATTACCCTGATATGTTAGATATCAACAGAGATGATTACTCTGCTCTACACGAATGTGAATGGGAAAAGCCGGTTGAGATTTCATCAGGATTTACTTTTATAAAAAAGCAAATTGATTTATTGACTTACATCGAGGGAGATGCACCCCCTAAAGGCTTTGATTTGGTTTTTTTCGACGCTTTTAGTCCGGAAGCACAGCCGGAGCTTTGGAAAACTCCTATATTTAAGTTTCTTTT
>CAYXQX010000216.1:3431-6702 GCA_964467485.1 uncultured Porphyromonadaceae bacterium
AGTTATTCAGTGAGGGGCGATTTCAGAAGATCATTACTAGCTGTTGGTTTTAGTGTTGAAAAGATTCCGGGACCACCAGGCAAAAGACATATTACAAGGGCATATAAATAAATATCAATTAGTTATCCTGATGAAAAATATTCTCAAAATTGCTATCAGCATAATACTCCTTTCTTTTGTTTGTAACTTTCAAACATCCGGGCAGTTAAACAATCACTTGATATTAAAAAAAGGGCCACGGAATAAAATCCATTTCCTCACCGGGGATTCTATTATCCTGATGAAAAATAATTTCAAGACACCCTATAGAGAAAGAATACAGGGCATAGGTGAAGATTTTATAGTTATTAGAAACGAAGAAGTGCCCATCAAGGAAATTACTGGGATTGTTAAAGTAAGGGCCTTGCACTACAAAGCTGCAGGGCATATTTTCAAATTTGCCGGTCCCTCATTAATCCTGGTTGGTATTATTAATGGCTTATTTAGCGGACAAAGACCACTAATTATTCCCCAAATGGCCATTATAGGAGGCATTATTTCCGGAATCGGTTTTATTTTACCCACATTTCAAACGAAGGTGTATCATATGAAGAGAGCTTACTACTTGCGAATTGTACCCTCAGATCTCACCATCCCTTCCCCTCCAATAAACGAGTAAAGACTCAGACTAAATGCTTACCCTCATCGCAATAAAGAAGTTCCGTCCGGGAGCAACAATTCCTGAAGAGTAAGCACGATAACGGGCATTAAGGATATTCCCTACTCCGGTATTAATCTGTAAGAACTTCTTCACCTGATAGGCAATATTTAAATTCAGAGTATACCAGGCCGGAGAATATGGATCTCCATTTTCATCAGAAGAATACATATATGTTTTTGAAATCTCTGCAGGAGCCATCCTTTCAAAGGATTTTTGTCCGTTAAATCTTATGAAAAAATCAGTCTTTATTTTGTTGGCCTGATAAATCAGATGACTGGCTCCAAATATTGGGGCAGCATGACGTAATGGAACACCACCGGTTTCCTCTCCATAAGTATAATTTATACTCGACTTAAGCAGCAATCCGGCAAACAGGTTCCAGTTAATTGCCCCGGAGACGCCCCATATCCTGGCACTTTCAGCATTTACGATGGCTTCCACTTTACTCATTTCACCATCATAGAGAATTGAATCCATCCCATTAAACTGAAAATCCCGCCTAACCATAGCATTATTAAGCAGGGTATAAAAACCTGTCACCTCAACTCTAAGCCGATCATTAACATGCTGAATAACACCAAGATCAACATTATATGCATACTCCGGGCCAAGATCAGCATTAGGAACGATCACATGCCCGGGTTCGGAGTCAAAAACCTTACCCACATCATCCAGGTTTGGAGCCCTGAAACCAGAGGAAAGATTGAGGTTCATCTGTAGAGAAGCAGTAGGATGATAAACAAGTCCAATGCTCCCATTCAAGGCAGTATTACTCAGATCAATTCTGCTGAAGGGGAAATTATAAAAAGTTGTATCTACGAATTTTGAGTGCAGATTAACCAGGTTAGCCCTGATGCCGCCATTAAGATTGAACTTTTCTGATAATTTCTTTTTGGCCCCTCCATATAATCCGGCACTATTGTAATCCGTTCCACCGTCGGGATAACGGCTGGATTCGGATTGTAATCGGTTGGTTAAAACACTGCGCGACTGCCCCTCCGAGAACACCTGATTCGACACCCATTCTAAACCGTAAAAAAGATCAGTATTTCCTTTCAAACGTTTATCAGCATCAATATTTACACTTCCTATATATAAATTCTCATAACGCTCCGAAATCCATTCTTTATAAAGTTTCCGGTTATGCCTGCTCTCCTCCACCATCTGGTAAGCCAGAGACAACCTAACCTTATCATAGAAAATGGTTGAGTCGGTCAATTGAGCACCTATCCTATGCATGGCAAAGACAGCCGGACCATAGTACCAATCACCATACTTAGGTAAATCATTGCTGTATTGAATTAAGCGATCATACCTGGGAATATCACTGGATCTGGAATAGTGAAAAGCATAAGTTATATTAAGGTTTTTACTGGGTCTGAACCGGAATTTCTGCATCAGGTTAATCTGACTATAACCGGTAAAAAGCTGTTTGTTAGGGTTTGGATTATCATAAACCGAGTCAATGCCAAAAATTGATTGAACATAATGATGACACTGGTAATCCTCGTTGCCATTGTCACCCATCATCTGATCTGAAAAATCTGAAAAGCTTATACTTGAGAGCAGTCCCCATTTCTTCTTACCATAAGAAAAATCTAAATGCCCTGATTTCTCAGCATTGGCAGAGCTAAAGCGTGTAGAGGCATTGATCCTCAAATAGGGATCATCCTTAGTAGAAAGTTTTACCTCGCGTGTATGAAAATCCATAACACCCCCCATAGCATCACTACCATAAATTATTGATCCTGGACCAAATATTATCTCAGAATTGTCCATTAGGTTTGGATCAAGGCTGATTATATTCTGCAGGTTTCCTGATCTGTATATTGCATTATTCATTCTAACCCCATCAATCACCAGTAGAAGTCTGTTAGCCGAAAAACCTCTAATCATTGGGCTTCCACCTCCCAGTTGGCTTTTCTGAACAAATACCTGATCACTCAATGATACAAGATCAGCAGCTGTTTGAGGATTATAAAACCCTATTTCTTTAATACTAATCGCCTCAATTTTATTAGGTATTTCTGCACGATTCTGCTCCCATCTGTTGGCTGAAACTACTACCTCATTAACCATTACGAGGTTTTGCTCAAGTTTTACAATCCTGTTAGCATCCTCCATCTGACTTATAGTCATGCCCTTAAGCTTATATGAGCGGTGCTGAAATAGTATCAGCTCTGAAGCAGGAAAGCCACTAAGATCAACATACCCATCTTCATCAGAAAGAGCAGAAAACTTATCCCCGGAATAAACAAACACATTAGCTACAGGCTGTAGATCTGTAAGATCAATAATTGCAACTTTCTGAGAAAATGAAAATACAATCCCAGAAAAGATCATAAAAAGACACGCGATAATCCTTTTCATTAATACTAAAATTTAAAATAATTCGCACATAAGAATGCAAATTCCATGCCTAAGGGTTGAACTTTCATGTGAATTATCTTAAAAATTATTAAAAGAAATCTCGTTACTCGTTACTCTGTTATTCGTTACTCGTTACTCGTTACTCTGTTATTCGTTATTCGTTACTCGTTATTCGTTACTCGTTACTCGTTATTCGTTACT
>CAYXQX010000217.1:0-6691 GCA_964467485.1 uncultured Porphyromonadaceae bacterium
GCCAGAATGTATTCTTAGAAGGCCACATTTTTTTGTAGGAGATAATTATATCCTTGCTCTTGAAAGTAACAGACCAATATATAAGTTTAATTCTGATGGTAAATTTATAAGTAAAATTGCAGATGTAGGACAAGGCCCAGAAGAGGTCAATTCATTTAAATGGGCTGTTGATGAAAATCGTGGTTTGCTTTTAATAATTAATCAGCTTGCAAGTGAGATTCTGAGTTTTGACATTGAAACTGGCAATTATCAAGGAAGCATTCCACTCGCTGTAGATAATATGATACAACAGTTTATCGTCAGTTCCACAGGGTCAATAATTGTAGCCCCTATGACATTAATAAGTCAAAAAGAAACCAGATATTATTGGTACAGTCAAGATACATTAGGGAATCTTATTGGAGGTGAAACTATTCCTCCAGATACTAGATTAAACGCTGGAAGTAATGTTCTCTTTTCATACTCTAATCATATCGATTACTTTCATAGAAGTATTGATACGCTTTACAGTCTTTCAGATCATTATTGGACACCTGAATGGATATTCAATTACAGTAAACAAAAGAATGAAGAAACTTCAGATGTTGGGGCAAAATCCTGGAGCATAACTTCAAATCAAGAAAGATTTATTTTATGTAATTTATTTATAACCAAAAAAACAAGTCAATATTCAGAAAAAAGAATCAGATATAGTTTTGGAGATAATTTCAGCCTTTTTATTGACAAAAAGAAAGGTCAAGCCAAATATGTGTCTAAATGGATTGTGGATAAACTCGGGTATTCAACAGATAGTTTTTATATACCTACCCAGGCTAATGGTTTAATATATCGGGCATTTAACTCTGTTGATCTTAAAGAACAAATAGAGAAAGCCCTCGCAGATTCAAATGTTAGCGAATCAAAAAAAGAACAACTCAAAAAATTGGATAATGAAGTTGACATCAATGATAATCCAGTGTTATTGGTGGGAAGGATCAAAAAGTAAAAAATGCTATTGATGAATTACAATCTATTTCTATGCCTTGGATTTGTCGTATCTTTATTCCAGCTTGTTTAATTGGATTCAATTTAATATCCTTTGCATGTGCTCGTGATATTGATATAAGCCATGAAGCTCCTACCAGACCCGTAGTTTATTGTCTCCTCGATAATAATGACTCGATTAACTGTGTATACATAACAAAAACTTTTATTGGCGATGGTGGACCCTTGGATAATGCCAGAATTTTTGATTCACTATTTTTTGAAAAAGTTAAGGTTTCCCTGGCAGTTACGGGAAAGGACGAAAAATGGGTTCAACTGAATGGTCAGCAAGAGCTAATCAATAATAAACAGGAAGGTATTTTTTCCAATCCTTTGACTTTAGTTTTTTCGTTAAGTCAGGATATTCATGACTATGATGATTACAATCTAAAGGTTAACATTTCAGGATTCCCTCAGTATTCATGGTTTGGAAGTTTTATGGATAAGCCAAAAATGATATATCCAGAAATCAGAGGGTCCAAAGTTTCTTTAGCACCCAATAATCCATTCAACCTTCGCTGGGGTGGGCACTGGAATGCATGGAATGATGTTAAGTTGAGCTTTGTTATAATTACCAGAACCATTTCGGAAACAAGAAGAGATACCTTGGTCTACAAAAAAACTGGAATTACCGAATACAATTCAGGACAATCATGTTTCTTTTTTTCCTTCACTTATTCCAATTTACTATCACTATTCAATACTTATTTAACTCTGGATAAGGATATTACAAACAGATCCTTTGAATCTATAGGCATACAAGTTCATTGCGGAGGTCTCATGTTTAAGAAATACATGGATTTGTTACTATGGCAATCAGACTACCCCTTCTCGGTTATTATTAGTAATGATACTGTATTGGGACTTGTAGGCGTTAAATCATGGCAAAGCCTTGATAGTTTGGTGCTTGATCCAGCATCCATGCACAATCTTCTAAATGATCCAAAAATGAAGAGATTTAAATTTGTTGAATGGTAGTTTGAGTTTAAACGCCTGCCGATGCTGCATCAATTCTTCTGATTCTTCAATCGCACAACTATTAAAATTGGATTATCCTCAGGCTTAGTAGATTCAAGAACTTCGGCCAGGTTCATATATGGGCCATGGTCTTTTCCATCAGGATTTAATAATCCATTTTTAGAATAATCAAGCAGCTTTATAGCATCAATCATATTCAACGATATGCCATTAGTATAAGCACCCCTTAACTCAATTGGTATACCACCGTCTATATCATTATTAAATCCAAACAAATGGAACCTTTTGTCATGACTATAGTATAATATTTCTTTAGAATCCAGATTAACAAAAGTATTAAAGATGGGAGGTCCGTTTCCACGTATTTTCATAAAATCACCCTGAACAAAACCACCAATTAAAAATCCATTTTTGTTTTGAATCTCACTTAATTCCATTGGGTTATGTCCCTTAAACATACCAATGGGAATCTTCTTGAAAGGAGCATCAATTATTACATATGGAACCCATTGGTCATCATTATTGAGCTTATAGGATTTGTAAAAATCATAAGGAGTATAGTAGGAGTCACCGTTTATTTGATAAACATAATTCAGCTGTGTATGATAGCTATAAGAACCAGGGCTTTTATCATCCGTCAAATCATACTTCTTAACTATTTCACCATCCTTATTAGTTGCCAAAATGCCAACCTCAAAAAAATCCTCTTTTAAGGGTTTCTTATATGTAAATAACCAGGTCTTATCATCCTTGACACAAAACTGTTCTACTCTTCCATTATTCTTATCAATTTCAACTGAGAATAGAAACTTTCCATCCATATCATATCGAAGAACCTTATTGTATAACAGCACAAGGATATTATCTAAGTATTTATCATAACGAACCTTATAAACACCATAATGCTCTCCTGGTCCCTTCCCTTCACTTCCAACTATTCCTCTGAACGTTCCGTCACTATTAAACAGAAATATTTTACCACCCCTTATACTCCAAAATAGAAAACCCTGAGGTATTTGGTTTACATAGTATCTGCTTGAGCTACCAATTATAGCATCAGGATGAGTTTCTAATTTGATATAACTGATTTCATCTGCCATCTCAGAGAGCATAGCATCCTTACCCTCCAAATCAGATTTCTTGAACTTGATTGTGATAGGAGTCGTGTCTTGAGCACGAATCGCAAAACATGGCATTAATAAAACCATTGACACAATAATAACGATCTTCTTCATGATAAAAATTCAGTTAGTCAGGGCAAACGTACTGACGATAAATAATTTGTTGTTACGGTTCACTTACAGAACCATAGTATACAATCTTGTTGCATAAGGATAGTGTAATTCGCTATATAAGAAATAGAGCTTGCCATTCTCAATCCTAAGCTTCTGAACATTCTTAAAGGAATCCATATTGATCCTTTTTGTCAATTGTCCGGTTTCAACATTGAGTTGATATATTTCAACCTGATCTAACTTTTGAGTCCACACATATACCTCTTTGTTAACTTCATCGACTAAAGGGTAAAATATTTTCCTCAAGGTCCCACCAGCCTGCCCCCTGATATGGTAACTTATCAGAACTTTATGAATCATTATCCCACGTTTGTTATAGAAATTAATTGATCTATTATAATAATCTATCAGAAGCAACATGCCATGAAATTTAAATATTGGTGCCGTAACATTCTTTATTCCTGGTATATCCACATATACTGCCCCGAACTTTCCTGATCCATATATTAAAGGTTCTTGATTTGCCGCAGTAATATATCTACTTCCTAAGGTTCCCCAAGAGTTCCCTCGTGATGAAGCACCAGAACTTCCACCCATAGGATTAACTCCTCTTGAAGCATTCCCTTCACTGGCTAAGTATTCCAGTATATCACCTTGACGCCTTGCCCATTGATCCCTTCTGCGATGCTTGAGTAGATATAACAGAACTGAATCCGTAATATCACTAAATATGTACATACTGTCTGAAAAACCTTTTCTGTAATATGTCTTCAGTCCTTTTTTCCCAACGAATTTATCTTGGAAATATAGCTGCTCATCCCACTTTAATAAAACATTGGATATTGAATCACTGTATTCTTTTGCGCTTATGGTTTTCCCAAGGGATATCTGCTTGTTCTGGATAATAATTTGGCTAACACTGTCCTTTCTTATTATCCAAGGAATTTTCTTATAATCTGTATCCAGAGTAACAGACTCTCCTATTGCCAGAGTATCGATAATATTGCCTGATAATCCTGCTAAATATAAATAGCTTTTCAATCTTTTACTTGGATGCCCAATTAACAATGGTTTGTCATTAAATACTTCATAATCTGAAACATGTGAGTATTTTTCTGGCGTCAAATTAACTATCCTATCCGCAAAAATCACCACCTCCTCCATAGTTACCAATTTCTTATCCATCTGTATTACAATGGAGGTGTCAGATTTAATGGTGATGAGTTGGTGAGCAAGATCATAAGAAAGATGGGAAAAATAAAAGTTGTAGCTTCCAGGAGGTGCAATAATCCTGAACCAACCATTCTCATCAGTAATAGTGGCAAAACTAAAATCTGCAATTTGAACATGTGTCAACGGAATAGGCATTCCACTCTCTTTATCCACAACATGTGCATCGAGGATATACTCTTCCGACTCTTGCCCATTAGTTGAGTATATCAAGAAAATGCTAAAAAATAATCCCCAAAATACTGCTTTGATATTTTTCATAATTGGACATGGTTTGTTAATTGAACAATGCTGTACAACTAGATAAAAATCGTTGGGGACAATTTGTTATTAGGCTTAGCTAGGTAAATGTAAACAATATTTAAAAACAATCATAATACATATTCTCCTCATAAGATCGAAAATAATTATTGCTAAGGATAAGATATTCAATGACTACTCATATTTGAGAGCCTTAATAGGATTGGTTCTGCTGAGTTCGATAGCTTTTGATAATGTAACAACTATTACTACAGATAAAAGTGCAAATAAGGGAATTAGGAATACCCACCAACCAAAATCAACTTTTACCGAATAGGATGCCAGTAATTTGCTTGATATATAAACTGAAAGTGGAATAGATAATAAGTATCCAAGAATGACCCATTTAGATATGTTGTAAATAGTTGTCCTGATTATCCGAAACGGATTAGCTCCCAATACTTTATGTATCGCCATATCCTTTGTTTTCCCTTTAACATATAATGTAACCATTCCATAAACACCCAGCCCAGCTACAATTACTATCAATAAGGTTAAGATTGAAACTAATAAACCCTCACTTTTTTCTCTTGCATAAAGATCTTTATAGGTTTGATCCAGCTCGTAGAATTCAAATGTTGTAGCTGGATTATATTCATCCCACAATTCCCTTAAAATATTAACAACCTCATTCTTATGAATTGGATCATATTTGATCATTATTGAACCAGTTGGAGTGTAGCTCGAAGGATCACTCATTATTTGATAAATCTGTGGAGATATTTCGTCCCTAAGGGAAGTCACATGAATATCTTTGATTACTCCTAAAATATATCCTTCATGCGATGAACCCATCTTGCAAAATTCTTTCAGTGGATCTGTTATATTCATTTTCGCCAATGCTGCTTCATTAACAATAAACCCCTGATCCTTGTCAGAAGAATATTGAGAAGAAAATGGTCTCCCCACATCAAAGGGTATTGATAACGCTTCAAAATAATCAAAGTCAACCTCGGATAAAATTGCATCAAAAGAATCAGTATTGTTTCCTTCCTGTCCCGACCAGGTAAAACATCCTTTACATCTATTGGCTGATATTGCCTCTATTTGATTTGTAGCAGAAACAAATTCAATCCCTGTCTCATTTAACAATCGATTTTTTATCTTTTGATAATTTTCTCCCAGATTTTCCTTCATCGGTAGATGAATTATATTTTTTTCATTAAATCCCAAATCCTGATTTCTAAGAAATGCATTTTGCAAGTTGATTACTATACTTATAAGTATAAAAACCGACGTTACAAAAAACTGAATCATTAATAATATACTACCTACTTTTTCAACACCAACTTTGCTATTAGGTCGCTTATTAAAAATATCAACTGGTTTGAGTTTTGATTGAATGACTGCAGGATAAATACCGGCAAAAAGTCCAACAATAATTATAATAATTAATACCCCACCCAGTAACTGATATTGCAAATAGCCTATCATGATATTAGCTTCTAAAAGCTTGTTTAATGCAGGTCGAAGAAACTCCAACAACACAAATCCAAGTATGATAGCTACGATAACAAATATCAGACTTTCAAATACAAATTGTTGAATTAGATTTGCTCTACTAGACCCAAACACCTTTCTTACCGCTACTTCAAAAGATCTTTTACTTAACCGCGCCATAGTAAGATTGATGTAATTAATGGAGGCAATTAGCAACAGAAATATGGCGACAATAAATATTGATCTCATTGTTTTTTTAGAACCAGACCTGTAGTAATCTTTGGCCTCATTATGTTCCCGGTCCAAATGAATTTGATTCAATTGCTGCAATTCAAAGTGAACCCCACCTATTACTTGTGGACAATTATTTTCTCTGGCCAGCTCTGTCATTTTTGACGCCAGTCTATCTTTATCTGTACCATCAATAGTTTTAATATAAATAGAACTCATAAATCTTCCCCACATCAACATAGTGCCATTAATAC
>CAYXQX010000218.1:0-6682 GCA_964467485.1 uncultured Porphyromonadaceae bacterium
TCTACACTAAAAAAATCCTCACTTCTAAGATGACCAACTAAGCGACTTGGTTTTTTTGGATCATCACTCGACTCGTCTGTCATGATACTTAAATCAATAATAAATGTACCACTGACAAATTTATTATCCTTGATTTCGAAATTACCCTCTTTTAGAGCAACTGTTCCATTATGCTGACTTGCAATTTTCTTACCCACCCATTTTACGGTTGACTTTTCGGCATTTACCTCATATGTCTGAGCATACAGGAAGGTTCCAAATACTAAAAACGCACTTAATATTACTAGTTTTCTCATTTTGTCTTCTTTTGTTTAATATAATTACTTCAATCATTAGACAAAACAAATGCCAGTATGTTCACGAAATGTAATATTTAACTAGATTTTAACCTACCGTGCCATAATAGTCTTCCCAAACCAACTCCCAGAATAATCATTATAACCATCTGAAAAAGAAGCATTTTCCAGCCAGCAGACACCTCTCCTTCACCTATAAAGGTAAAATCAAGAAAAATAAAGAATATCAGGAGAATATACCATACTGCCAGAAGAGTCCATTTCCACCACTTCATTTGCAGATTTAAGGATTTAGCCCACGCAGATGCACCAAGAATAACCGGAAGGGTGGCAACTCCTATTATGAATGCGAGTATCATTTTTGATGTAAGCATAATTATAATCCTTTAGATGGGTCAATTGTGTTAATATCAAGATATTTCTCCACTGACAGCCATTCCGGCGCCTCATGGTAATTTGCAAACCTACCATCAGGTGGAGGCAGGAATTCACTAGCGTCTGGGGTATCGAAGAAAGTTTTTTGGTTCCAGATAAGGGCATTATCTACCAATCCTGTTGGATCATCAGTATCAATCTTCCTAGCCAGTGCATGGGCCCAGTTATTTTTCCTGCTATAAGGACAGGCAGTAAGGCAGAGGCGGCAACCCATGCCGCCCATACTTTGCATCCAGAAATTAAAACAGGTAGTTTGATTGATCTCCCAATGTCGATACCCACGGGTAGTCATATCTTCATTGGTTTTTTCATAACTGATTGATTGAGATGGGCAAATCTCCGCGCATATCTTGCAGTCCTGGCAAAACTCGTTAACACCAAAATCAATAGGTTTATCAATTTCCAGCGGCATATTTGTAGTCACGAAACCTGCCCTGAAGTTAGTCCCGGTTTCAGGAGTAATCACAACACCATGTCGTCCTTGTTGTCCCAAACCGGCATCCACTAAAACAGGCACTCCTATAATGTCATATCCATCCATTGGAGAGTGTCGTCGGGCCGCATAACCAAGAGATTTAATAAAATTTTCAAGTCTTCGTGCGGCAATAGTTGATCTTGAATAAGCATCAGAACTTGTGCCCTTGCCCGGATTTGATTCCATTTGCTCCCACTGATGAGGTACTCCAAACGCTATAACATATTTCCAATGTTCCGGAACGTCATAACTACCTCTTTCCTTTGATCCACGTAGGCTGTGGTTATAACACCAATCGGGATTTAATTTGGTGATACCCACCATACTGGCACCAAAATGATGAGTAACCTTCTTAATAAGCTCCGAAGCAAGCTTTTTGCTTTTAAATGGAACCGACTCAGGAATCGGTCTGCTTCTGCGTCCTCCTCCAATTCTGAAATCTGAAATCTCCGGCGGCTGCGTAATGGGCTCCGAAGTACCCCATGCAGACGACCAGGCATTTATCAGTTTGTAATGAGTGCCATATTTTTTTTCATTTTCCGATCTCTGTGGCAGGATTTCTTCCATACGAATCTTATCAAGTTCGTAAGCCCCGGGGTGTTCTTTGTAATACCCCAACATTGGTTCCGGGAATTCATGCGCTTCGGGATAAGCAGGTCCTTGTTTTTGATGATCTAATACCGGTGCAGATTCCCCCTGAACCTGTTCGGGAGCAATATCCTTAACAAAATCAGACTGCTGAGTGTCCAATTCTTCAGATGCCTGTTTTTTTCTTCGTGCATTCATAGTTGCACGCATCACCAAGGAGCTTCTACTAAATGGAGACTCCACATATTCACAGCGCCTTGTAGTACCTACAATCTTGTATGGCAAGCCCTCAATCTCCAGAGGTTTACGGTTTACAAATTGGGTATTGTCGCCCAGATGTTGCCATCCGGTTAGCGTTGAAGTATCCCGGCCTGCGGCAAGGCCAGCACCAGCAACAGCTCCAATTTGTACACCAACTGCCACGGCACCACCAGCCTTAAGGAAATCCCGTCTGGAAACAGAATTGCCTGATTTTTCATTTTCTTTTGCCATACGATAAATAGGTTTAGAACCTAAATATAGCAAATAGTTGTGAGTTGCCGCGTTGCGAGTTACGCGTTACGAGTTACGAGTTTGCGGGTTGCGAGCCCCCTTGGCATTGCCTACGTAAAAAACACTAATTTTCTACTCATTAATTCCCTTCGTGATAACAGTCTGGTACCAGAACTTCTCCAATGTTGGTCCGGATGATGATCCTCCCATTGGTGCTCCACCTCCCATTTGACTTCCTCCGCCACCACGACTACCACCACCTCCACCACCGCGGCCTCCGCCACCGCCACCGGATCGGCCACCGCCTCCACCAGAGCCCATAGACTGCTGTCCACCCATCCCGGCACCACCAGCTCTTCCTCCGGCCATTGGAATACCAAACCCTACTGTAAGTTCATTAAGACCATCAATACCAAGAGGATGGATCATTTTCATTGGTACACCTATAAGCAGACTCACATAGTTCAATGAATCCATAGCCACTAGTGTAATAAAATCAGAGTTACCCACAGCGGGATTTACTAAATATGAGTGCTCATCCTTCGTCCACCTCAACTCCATGCTTTCAGTGTTCTCCAAAATCTTATGTATTGGATTTTGGACTTCCTTGCTATTGCTTTGTCTGGCAGAGGCATCCCTCTTGACTGGCGCTCGTTTAATGAGTGGATAGGTAACAGATGTGCCTTCTTTCATCTTCCCCGTTGTATCCAGGAAAATTGTCAATCCGCCACTCATTACAGACATCTGTACACGTGAATCTAATAGATCAACAGCAAAATAAAGATGTGTACTATCATTATAGCTGGTCCATCCCACTTTTGTTGCAGCATCAAAACCTGTTGGCTTGATAGTATCAGTCTGCATATCTGCCTCCCAGTAAGTGGTTAGCTGCTGAAGATTTGAACAAGAGAATAGGGAAAATGATAAAATAATAATTGCAATTGGAATTTTATAGGCTTTCATATGGTCATTGGTTTAATAATGCTTTGACTATCAGAATGGACAAACGTTTAATCAATTGAAAACTGATAATTCATTCACACTTGCAAAGATATCTTACACATTAGCAAAAAACCCCATTAAATGTCATTTCCGGACCCTCAAAAAACACTATTTTCAATAAATATTTAACATTTATTAACAAATACTATTAATTATGAGAAGATTTACCCTATTACTTATTGCCCTTTCTTTCACAGTTTTTGGGGTCGCCCAAAATCTTCGCCAAGTCAAAAATGCTCCTGTAGGTCAGGACATGATTGATCTGAATCAGGATTTAAAAAGTCAGAAAGCCGGTGGAGATGTTTTCTGGTCAACTACCTTCGATTGGGGAACTAGTGAGTCAGAAACATCATGGATCCTACCCGAAGGATGGTCCATCGTTGATAATACTGATTTTGGTATGCCATGGATGTGGAGATCACCCAATGACACCCTCGGAGGAAATTGGACAACTCAGGGGCCGTCGCCAGGATTTGACACTCCTTTGGATGGTTTTATCTGTGTTCCGGCCAACGAATACAACTACAGGGATGAAGTAATCACCGACAACCTGGTGGATACATATATTATGACTCCTCCAATTGATTGCTCAGAGCAATCCTCAGTTGTAGTGAAATATAATCAACTATTTCGCACCTGTTGTCCGTCAAGCCCAATATTGGTATTGGAAGTAACCAACGATGATGGTGTTCACTGGGCACAATACTCCAGTAATTTTGGCCTGGCCAATAACCGTGTAACTGATTTGCGTTACAGAACAGTTGAATTCAACATATCAGACGTTGCTGCCGGAATGAATAGTGTTCAGTTAAAATTTTACTGGGCTGGCAGTCAGATTTATTATTGGATGATAGATGACCTTAGACTTGTCGAAGCATATGAAAATGAATTAGTTCTGGAAGACTATTGGGCCGACATTAACATGGGCTTTGATGAAAGAGTTGGCTACATCAATTATTTACCGAAATCTCAAATGGGGATGGAAACAGGAAGTGCTTTGGGAGGTAACATTGGAGATTATGAATTCAAAGGCGCAATGCTGAATAATGGTATGGCAGACCAGTACAACCTCCAACTACAAATGACCATTTTACGAAATGGCGAACAAGTCTTTCAGGAACAGTCAGACCCAACAGAATTATGGTCTCTGGATAGGGATACACTTATGACAAATTCTGTTTTCCTTGCCGACGATTACGGAGATTACAATTTAAAATTTGCTGCAATTTCTGAGAATGATGAGGAAAGGCCCGAAAATAACACTAAAGAACTAATGTTTACGGTAACAGATTCCCTCTACCATAGAGCTGACTTCACAGATGAATCCGGTGCAAATACTGGTGGCTGGGTTGATGGCTCTAATGCAGGTGATATGATAGGCGTTTGGTATGATATTATTGAACCGGTAGAAATTACATCCATAACCGCAAAAATACGAAGTGTTTCAGATGATGAATTCCCTGAATTTCAATATGTTCTGTTAAAAAACTTGCCAGATGAAGAAATTACCGAATGGCTTTTAACTGAGATAGTACCAGCTGATTCAACAATGGAGGGTACCTGGGTTACTTTAGACCTTGAAAAGGATGGTGAAACAGAATTTCTTGAGCCAGGTAAATACATTACTGCCATTAGATTCTGGGGTGATAATGGAACCGAGAATGGCTCTAATGGTATAAGTTTAGGTTGGGATAAAGACAATCTTCAAGATTCGTATACATACCTGTACAGGTTCATTAATGACGACTGGTTCAATCCCGATAAGGTGACACAAATTGGGATGGTTTTAAACAAAAAAGGAGGCCCTACGGAAGCATCTGTAACATTCAATGTTGACATGAATGCTCACATAGCCAATGGAGAATTCTCTCCGGGAGCAGATTTTGTTGACGTAGCCGGAAGCTTCAACGACTGGGCAGGCTCAGACGCCTTTACTGATGAAGATGGAGATGGTATTTATACAATGACTTATCCTGATATGACTGTCGGTGATAAGCTCCAGTATAAATACAGGATAAACGGTAATGATGAAACTGCTGAGCTCATGGATGGTGATCCAAGAACTTATACTGTTCGCTACTGGAACATCCTGGATGATACCTACAACAGAGGTGAAACTACAGGTGTTGATGATGTCGTAGCCATTGAGAAAGTTGTAGTTTATCCAAACCCAAATAGCGGGCAGTTTACTATTAGCATCTCAAGCTCAAACAGCACTGATGTAAGCATCAAACTTTACAATCTTCAAGGAAAAGCTGTTTTCACCAAAGAATTAAAAGGTGTATATAGTCATAAGGAAAATATTGACCAGCAATTGGTTAAAGGATTATATTTCTTAACTCTTGAAACCAATAAAGGTGTAAAAACACAAAAGGTTATCGTCAAATAACCCATAATTGTTGTGTGATAATTTAGCCAGGCTCCTAAATAGGGCCTGGCTTTTTTTATTTGCTTAATGCCTTTTGATTTTCTACATTTGACTGTCCCTCCCAATGATAAAAAAACTTATGAAAAACCAAAACTATAGTACTGTCAACATTATCGCATTGATTGTGATAAATTGATTTACCATTAACAACTTCCTCATGAGGAAAGCCATTCTGATATCACTATTATTTGCAGCTTTTTTTGGGGCATGTGAAACTGATCCTGTTTTTTATACACCAAACAAACCAATTCCTATTATTTATGCCATTTTCAACGACCATGATACTACCCACCGCATTTTAGTGACCAAATCATTTGGCGCGGAGAGAAGTCCGGCAGAGTTTGGTTTTACGCACGACTCACTTTATTGGAAAGATATAGATGTGGAGGTTAGGCTCAAAGAACGATTTACGAGGAAATGGATTGTAATACAAGCTGAGCGTATCCAGGCCTACAACAAAGATTCCGGTCTATTTCTTTATCCAGAACAAGAGTACTTTGAGTTTCACAGAGTTATCCTAGATACTCCCGCACATCCACAGTTAGCCAAGACCTATGGTATTGATAGTATTTCAGTACGCGTTTCTATTCCAGGTCATGAGGATGCCGGCTGCCAGATAGAGAGGATTGATTCATTGGATATAGTTACCCCCATGTATTACCAGACCTATCTCTATCTTACTCCTAATCAACCCTTATTATTCATTTGGAATGAAGGCCATCCATGGAGTGAATTTGATGTCTCGTTTGAAATTATAGAAGAACTAGATTCTGGTTATCGTTCGAAATGGGTTCATATCCAGAACGCTCAGACCAATGAATCTGCCTATACGAGGTTTCGGCAAATAAACATTACATATGATGAATATATCCGGGAGGTTCTTCTACAAATTGAAGATGATCCTAAAGTAACAAGGAGATATTTAGGAATAGTTAATATGAGGGTTGTGGGTGGTGATGAACCTAT
>CAYXQX010000219.1:0-510 GCA_964467485.1 uncultured Porphyromonadaceae bacterium
GTGCTCAGACAGGTACAGGTAAAACAGCTGCTTTTGCAATTCCAATTCTTCAACATCTCTTTCTTGATCCAAAAAGAAATAAGGGCAGAAGAAAGATTAAAGCACTGATAGTAACACCTACAAGGGAGTTGGCTATCCAAATTGGTGAAGGTTTTTCAACATATGGGAAGTTTACAGGCTTAAAGAATACAGTAATATTTGGTGGCGTTAAGCAAGGAATTCAAACTGATGCGCTTAGGAGAGGTGTTGACATTCTTGTTGCTACACCCGGAAGGCTGTTAGACCTTATTGGTCAGGGATATATAACCCTGAAAGATGTAAAGTACTCTGTTTTGGATGAGGCTGATCATATGTTAGATATGGGCTTCATTCATGATATTCGTAAAATAATTGAAAAATTACCTGCAAACAGGCAATCTCTTTTCTTTTCAGCAACAATGCCTCAGGCTATTTTGGAACTTTCAAAGAAGATTCTTGGGAATCCGGAAAGGGTCACAATTAAACCTGAGC
>CAYXQX010000219.1:520-6682 GCA_964467485.1 uncultured Porphyromonadaceae bacterium
AACAACAGCTGAGAGGGTAGAGCAAGCAGTTTATTTCGTTGCGAAAAAGGATAAGTCAAAGCTTTTGGCGCACCTTTTAAAGGAACACCCGATGGAATCTGTCCTGATATTCTCAAGAACAAAATATGGTGCAGACAAGATTGTGAAAATCCTTAACAAAGCACATATTAAGTCGGAAGCTATCCATGGCAATAAAACTCAGGGAGCGCGCCAAAGGGCACTAAACAGTTTCAAGGACAAGAAGTTGAGTGTCCTGGTAGCTACAGACATAGCAGCCAGAGGAATTGATGTTGAGGAACTGTCACTTGTCATAAATTACGATCTTCCCAATGTGTCAGAGACATATATTCACCGAATAGGAAGAACCGGTAGAGCAGAGAAAAGTGGTATAGCCTGGTCCTTCTGTGATATAGAAGAACGAGCATTTCTGAGGGATATTGAGAAGCTTATCCGTGAGAAAATTCCTATTGTTGAAGAGCATCCTTTTGTTGATGAGCAGACCAGCCCGCCACCAAAGAAGCAGGTGAAAAATACCAGGCCGCAAAGCAAGTCAGGATCAGGCAGATACCAAACGAGTAGCGGAGGATCAGGTAAAAGGGAAAGACGGCAATACTACCCCAAAAAACAAGGCTAGCATTCCAATTCTGAATTAACAATCGATTGCGGATAATTATATAGTTTTGCCAAATGAAAAAGAACTGGCAATTTAAGCTGGGTATTATCCTGATAATAGCTTGTATACCATTTTTTCTGATGATCCCTGTTTTCCCCTTTCTGGATCTGGAGAACAAACTTAAAATCACCTTAAGTACAGCATCACTGATTACAGGCGAGGTTTTATTCTGGTCTGGAGGCTTGCTGGTAGGTAAGGAGCTTTTCACAAAGTATAAATCCTGGTTCAATCCAAAAAACTGGTTTAGTAAGAAAGAAGAAAATCAAAATGAAGGCAGTTAAACTAAGCGGTATTAAAAAAATGGAGCTTATGGAAGTTCCATTACCTCAGATAATTAACAATACTGATGTGTTGATAAGAATGACTGTGGTTGGAGTGTGTGGGTCTGATGTTCATTATTATAAAACAGGGAAGATAGGAAGTCAGGTTGTTGAATACCCATTTGCTGTTGGGCATGAAGGATCTGGCGTTGTAGTAGAAGTTGGAAAAGCGGTGAAAAAGGTGGTGCCGGGTGATAGAATAGCGGTCGAACCTGCTGTTTCCTGTGGAGAATGCCAGCAGTGCAAAGCCGGTAGGCCACATACATGTATTAATAATCGCTTCCTTGGTTGCCCGGGCCAGCTAGAAGGAAATTTACTTGAGTATATTGTTATGGATGAAAAGCAATGTCTCAGGCTGGAAGATGATCTATCTTTTGATGACGGTGCGTTGTCAGAACCCTTGTCGATTGGCTTATATGCTAATAAACAAGCCGGTTATTCAGAAAATCAGGATATAGCAATATTAGGATATGGCCCTATTGGTATGAGTGTCCTGCTGACGGCCCCATCCGAAAAAGTAAATTCAATCTATGTCACTGATAAAATTGAAGAAAGGCTGATGATTACCCGAAAATCGAGTGTAAAGTGGGCGGGAAATCCTGATAATGAAGATGTTGTAGTCGAGATTTCAAAACGATCCCCCGATTTGCTTGATATAGTTTTTGAATGCTGTGGAGAACAGGATGCCATGGATACTGCCCTGGATATAGTAAAACCGGGAGGGAAGATAATGATGATTGGGATACCTGTATTTGATAATTGGACGATTCTTGCTGAGAAAGCCAGGCGGGAGGAAATCACTTTCATTAATATCAGGCGCCAGAATAATTGTGTTGAGGAGGTCCTGGAAATGATGTCTGATGGCAGAGTAGATTCAACTCTAATGGTAACACACAGGTTCCCATTAGAAAAAACCCCTGAGGCTTTTGAATTGGTCAGTAATTATCAGGATGGGGTGATGAAGGCGATGATTGATTTTTAACCAGACAAAAGTTGAATTATAACAATCTCACTTTTTGTGCCTACTCGGACAGGTGGGCCAAAAGTACCAATTCCTTCCGAGACTAGTATTTGAGTATTCTTATATTTATGTAAGCCCCTGTTGAATTTGAAGAGTAACTCATTTACAAGTGTTACCGGGAATTGCTGTCCGCCATGAGTATGGCCTGCCAGGTACAAATCCACCCCATGTTCACTGGCATATTCAATGCCATCCGGACTGTGATGCAAGAGTAGAGTAGGCTGGTTTTTATCAATATTGAGTTCTTTGAGTACGTCTTTGATGGTTGAACCTGCCTGAGCTGCATGCATTCCTCTGCTTGCTGAATCAGCATTCATATGATTTAGTCCGATAATTTGCAAACCATTTGATTCAACGATTTCATTTCTTAAAACTGTGACTCCGGTTTTCCTCAGGCTTTCAAAAACGGAGTTAAGTCCGGAGTATCCGTCGTGGTTGCCATTCACAAAGAATGCTGGAGCATTTAAGTCCTTTAAGGGTGCTATAAACTTCTCGTCCAAGCGAATACTACCATCAAAGAGATCTCCCGTAATTACAACAATATCAGGATTTTGTGAATTAGTTTTGTCAACTATTTGTCTCAGGAATTTTGGACCCCTGAAATGACCAATATGGATATCAGACAGATGGGCTATTTTCACCGGTGTTTCAATTCCCGGAATGACAATATCCTTATTGCTTATTTGTGTTCTGAAAGAGTTCCACAATCCCAAAAGAAAGACAATAGCTGCAAGTCCAAGGGCTAAACCTCCAAATAGAGTTGGATATGATTTCACAAAAAGATGGATCATGTCAATCAGGAGAACAGCCAGGAGTAAATACAGCATATATCCCATGAGGATTGCGGCTGTTTTGTATAATAAGCTGCCAAACACCGTATTAGCATTTGAAAAAGCAATCAGGCCTCCTATCATAAATATCAGGATCCCTGAAAAAGTGAAGTACCATAATCGGATAGATTCTGTTTGAAAATAGTATTGCATTCGGTGTCCCAGGTAAACTATTGAGCCACCCAGTATCCCAAGGAGTAGGATAAAGAAAAATAAAGGAATCAAATTTCTCATGAAAATATTAAAATAGTGTGGTACTTGTATTACATCCCGAGATTATAAATCTCCTGGATATGTTTGAGTTTTAAACGAAAATCAATTTTAAGATCTTTAAGCTCTACCGTATGAATATCAAATATCCATCCATGCACTTCGGGGAAGCCATTGTTGACATATGATTTTTGAACCGCCGCGGTTTTAATCACATTAGTCATTTGTTCTTCCACATTAAGCTCAACCAACCTTCTGTACTTCAAGAGCTCGTCGGGGACATTTCTTAATTCATCTTCATGCAAGCGGTATACATCCCTTATATTACGCAGCCAGGGATTTAGGATACCAAGATCCTTTGCCTCCATAGATGCTTTTACTCCTCCACATTCATAATGTCCGCAAACAATTATATGTTTAACCTCAAGGTGGTTTACTGCGTAATTGATCACGCTCATGACATTTAGGTCATTGTTACTGACCACATTACCAATGTTCCTGTGCACAAAGACTTCTCCCGGTTCCACCCCCATCATTTCTTCTGCGCTAACCCGACTGTCACTGCAACCGATATATAAAAAATCAGGATTCTGTCCTCTGGCAAGATTCTCAAAAAAATCCTGGTCCCCAGACTTCTTGTCTGCAATCCAATTTTTATTATTCTCGAAAATTTGTTCGTAGGTGGTCATGATTCGGTTACTCAGTTATTCGTTACTCGTTACTCGTTACTCGTTACTCGTTATTCGTTACTCGTTATTCGTTACTCGTTACTCGTTACTCGTTATTTTAAGGATAACAACTTAAAAGGGATTTTGATTAAAGAAATGAATAGAATCCTTCAACATAAACAAATTCCTTACCTTAGTATCCATAAATTTTATCCTGATATTATGTCAAAATACATCCTGATTACCTTAATTTTTGTAGCTCTATTAACATCTTGTAATTCAGATCAGTTAGTTAGTAAGGGCGGAACTGATTATGTGATTTATCTTTCTGATCCGGATAATGTTCATCATGCCAGAGCTGTCAGTTTTTTTCAGAAGTATATTGAAAAAATGACAGGTGTAGTTATGCCCATTGATAGTAATTCTATTGAAGTTCCTGAGAGGTCTGTCTTTATTGGTGGTGATAATAGTCTTGATCCTGATGGATTTGAATTATCGAGGGAAGGGGAGAGTTTGATTATATCAGGAGGAAGTCATAAAGGCTGCATATATGGTGTTGTGCATCTCCTGGAACATGAATGGGGAATCAGGATGTATAGTCCGGATTTTGAGATAGTTCCGGAGTACAAGAAACTTGGTCTTCCCACTGTTGATGTGAAGGATGAGCCGGTAAATAAATACAGAATAATAAACGGAAGGTTTTGCAATGATCTTGATTATCAGGATTGGCAAAGGCTTGACGTGGTTAATGACCAGTTTGCAAGGAATTATTATGTTCACACCTTTAACCGTCTGGTTCCCTGGGAGGATAATTTCGATTCACATCCTGAGTATTATTCTGAGGTTGATGGTAGAAGAATTAAAGATCAGTTATGTTTAACAAATCCTGATGTTTTAAAAATCAGTATTGAAAAATTGAAGTCAGAAATGGCAAAGCAGCCTGATAAACTATTATGGTCTGTTAGTCAGAATGATAACTTTACCTATTGTCAGTGTCCGGAATGCCGGAAAATAATAGATCAGGAGGGATCGCCAGCCGGACCGGTAATCCATTTTGTAAATGCTATTGCCCGTGAGTTTCCCGATAAAATAATTTCAACTCTGGCATATCAGTATTCCAGGAGCGCTCCCAAGGTGACCAAGCCGGAACCTAATGTTCAGGTAATGCTATGCACTATTGAGCTTAACAGAAGTCAGCCAATAGCCGAGGACCCAAGAAGTAAGTCTTTCCTTAAAGATATTGTTGATTGGGGAAAGATCGCTAATCATATTTATTTATGGGATTATACGGTGAATTTCTCACATCACATAAGTCCTTTTCCCAACTATCACGTGCTACAGCCAAATATTCAATTGTTCACAAACAATAATGTTCATGAGCATTTTCAGCAAAGCAACACAGATATTGGGCATGAGTTCTCAGAGCTAAAATCATATCTACTATCAAGGTTATTATGGAATCCTGATGTTAATGTTGATTCATTGATTTTAGATTTCACAGATGGTTATTACGGGGCGGCTGCTCCACTGGTCAGGGAGTATTTCGACGGCTTGCAGACGGATATCCTGGAAACCGCTGAATGGCTGGATATTTATGGTCATCCCACAGCGTATGAGAACACCTTCCTGGCTGAAGAAAAGGTGAATGATTATCTCAAAATATTTAAAGAAGCCAGGGAGATTGTTTCGGATGATTCGGCAAGATTAATGCATGTAAGGGAAGCTCAGTTGCCGCTGCAATATGCCGCAATGGAGATAGGAAAAAACCATATGTTCGAATCCAGGGGCTGGTATGATCTTGATGGAGAGAATTATGTGCCCAGGGATAATATGGTTGATATGTTGGAAGACTTTATTTCAACTTGCAGAATGATTGGAGTAAACAGTGTTACTGAATCGGGTCTTAAGCCTGAGGACTATTACAGTGCAACGAAACGTTTCATTGATGTTCAGGTGGAAGGTAACCTGGCCTTCAGAAAGTTTGTGTCTGCTGATCCTTTACCTGTATCAAAATACAGTGGGGGAGATATCTCTTACCTGACAAACGGAGTGCAGGGAGCCAGTGATTACAAAGTGCATTGGCTGGGTTGGGAAGCACAGGATTTTTCTATTGTTCTGGATCTGGGTGAAGCAGTGAAGGCTGATTCTATAATGATTGGTTCCCTCTATGATCCCAAAAGTTGGATACTCCATCCATCATCAGTCAGTTGCTCTGTGTCTGGGGATGGGAGTGGGTATAAATTGATTGGCAAACAGGATGTTACAGGAGATCAGCGTACAGAGCCGGTAATTCGTACTTATGTATTCGTTGCGCCTGAGAGCGGAATTCGCTATGTCAAACTTGCTGTAAAAGGCACCATCAGGAATCCCAGATGGCATCCTTCAGCAGGAGGCAAAAGCTGGGTGTTTATTGATGAAATTGTTGTACGGTAGGGACGCA
>CAYXQX010000220.1:0-6682 GCA_964467485.1 uncultured Porphyromonadaceae bacterium
AGTTGGCTCATACCCCGTGTGCAAATATTCAATTACTACGCTATCCCTCAGAATCATGGCAAAATCGGTAACATCCACTGTCCATTTAAATTCCCATCCTTCACTATAAATACTTCCATAGGGGGTTAACATTCTACCAATTTCATAATCCAGAGATTTTCCATCTGGGCCGCCAGCTCTTCTAACAGTGATATGATCCTTATAATCCCAGTGTGCTGTAGTAAGGGGTGAGTCGGGCGTTCCCAATGTAACATGCATCAGAATTTTTCGAACTGGAATATCTTTTGAGGGAAAAACAGCCCATGCTGGGTAAGGGTTTTCGCCCTTTGAGGGATCTGTAACAATTGTTGCCCTTTCATGTGAGAAAACATGCTGTTTTTTTGGGGATTGAGCAAAAGTACTGGCTGATAAGCTAATTATCAGAAGAATAAATATAGATTTCATTTTACCTGTTTACGTGGATAACTTTTTTTGAACTTACTACTCTTCCATTAATAAGAGTAGTTATAAAATATATAAGATAGTGTCCTTTACCTTTAAACTCAACAGCGTGGTTACCTGCGGTTTGTTCCTCATCTACCAAAGTCTCAACTACTCTACCAAGTCTGTCGAAAACAAAGATAGTCACTTTGGCATTGTCGGGTAGCTTATAATTCAATATTACTTTTTCAATAAAAGGATTTGGATAAGCCTTAATTCTCAGCATTGAGGCATCAGAAGAGGTAAACTCCTGTGGAGAAAGAAATTCTATGTTAATAGGTGTTTTTTCAAGCAATTGGCTGGCATGAGCATAATAGGCAGCCTTTTTTACATAAGGCTTTGCAACACCTTCTATTTTAATAATTGAAAGTAAGGGGTATCTTAAAACAGGATCGGCATACAGGGAATACCATCTATAGGTGACATATCCTGCATCGATTCCATCATATTTTTGTAAAGACCGAACCCGCAAAACGTTTTTGATAGATATGTTACCAGGTAAGATCAAGGTCCCAAATCCATCAATTTCCGAATTGTAACTACCAGGGAAGTTAGTTTCAGGCGCTCCTATTCTATGAAGGGAATATTTACCTTCAATTTTATTACCATAGGTGAATGGGAAAGAAAATCTTTTTATCGGAACATCATATTTAAAAATGTTATTTGCTCTTATATAGCCATGTTTTTCAATCCCTTGTTGACTAACATGAAAAAATATTATCTCTCCATCTTCTCTAACTACAATATTGGCTTCAGGAAAATACTCACAACCTGACTGTTGAGTGGCATCAAGCAAATAGCTTGTCACGGAATCTTCGGCAATAAGATGTGAATAATCCCATAGGATATTAGTTCCACCATCCCCCTCACTGACATCCGTTAAATTCTCAATTCTTAAATAAAGATGTTGGTCACCATTTAAAAAAGCATTTGACTCGTATGACATCAGGGTTTGCCCAAATACAGAAAACATAAAAAATTGCAGGAGTATTGAGAGAAAAATTCCTTTTTTCATACTTTCAATCTTTAATGGATTAATAATTCTTACTAACCATAAACAAAGTTAGTGGAAAAAAACCCGAAACCCGAAACACGCGACCCGAAACCCGAAACCCGCAACATGCACCCTCGGACGCAATTATGCGTCCCTACACCGCGTCAACAACCTCCCAAACAAAAGCTCTTATACCAACCTCCTCACTAACCGCGTCAAGCTTACGAACAGCACCAAGAAGATCTTGTACTTTCTCGTCTTCGACAACAGTCAGGACAGAAGAATTTATTTCCGGCCAGGTATGGGTGCCCAGTCTGGGCTCCCCATTTACTGTTCCACGACCAAGTACATTTTCCCACTTAGTATAGCCCCTGATTTCCAGACGGTCTAACATATATTCAACACGCTCTGCCTGAGCCTGGTTATGTATTATCATTACTGCTTTCATAATCTCCTGATTAATTGTCCATGAAGACATATTTCTTTTGTACTTTCTTCTTTTTGTCTCTCTCCCCTTTTGCTGCAAATATCCGATACATTACAGGTACAATTATCATCGTAACCATGGTAGAGAAAATTAAGCCGCCAATAACGGATATACCCATCGGACTCCACATCTCAGAACCTTCACCCTTACTGAAAGCCAGAGGGATCATTGCCAGAATTGTGGTTAATGCTGTCATTAGTACTGGCCTCAATCTCGACTTACCCGACATAATAATGGCTTCGTTCAAGCTATGTCCTCTATCACGCATCAGGTTAATATAATCAACCAGAACAATTGCATTTTTAACGACAATACCTATTAGCATCACTGCTCCCAAAGCTGCAACTATACTAAGAGTCGTATCTGTAATCAATAGTGCCAGAATAGCACCAGAGAAGGCAAATGGGATTGAGAACATAATGATAAATGGCATTTTCAGTGATTCAAACTGAGAGGCCATCACAATGTAAACCAATACAAGGCTGAGAAGCATAAGAAGAGCTATATCCATAAAACCTTCTTGCTGATCCTGATAGGCTCCGCCCACTTCAACCAATACTCCCTTGGGAATGTCAGTTTCATCAACTATTTTTTGAATACTTGCTGCCATTGTACCTAAAGGCACCTTGAATGGTGTTGAGGTAACCTTCACTACCCTTTCAAGTCTCTTGTGTTCAATGTTTGGTGGTGTCCAATATTCAACAACCCGACCGACCTCACCTAGCTTCACCATTGATCCGGAAGCTGTTTGAAGACTAATATTCTCAATATCAGTAATAGAATTACGATACTCCTCCTTTAACCGAACAACGACATTATACTCATTACCTTCCTCACGGTACCTTGTCGCGGTCATACCGGCAACTCTGTTATATAATGCAGTTGACACCATAGCCGTATTCAAACCAACCGAAGACATCTTTTCCCAATCGAGTTCAACACGAAGTTCAGGTTTGGCCTTTTCACGACTAACCTCCACATTACTGGCTCCAGGAACTAATTTCACTTTATCGGCAATTTCATTTGCCAATGCAGTGGTTTGATCAATATTATACCCATAAATCTCAACATCTACTGAATTAGTAGCCATCATATTACCACCTGTGGAAAGATTGGATTTGGCAATTTCCGGGTATGTGTCAAGATGTTCTCTAACTCCCTCTGCAATATCCCATACCGATCTTTCTCTCTCATCGATTTCCGTTAAGCTTACCCGATAGTTTATAATATTTGAACCGGTAGACTGGAATATTGAAAGAAATCCACCCTCATCATCACTTCCAGCTGATGTAGATATCAAGATTACCTCTTCAATTTGATCTAAATATGCGTCTATTGACCTTGCAACTTCAATTGTTTCTTCCACACGAGTACCTGATTGAAGTTCTACTGACAATGAAAAACTACTTTCATCAGACTCAGGCATAAACTCAGTATCCAATTTAGTGATCATCGCCATTGATCCAGCGAAAACCAGGATGGCAAGAATACTAACTACGCTTTTGTGTTTGAGACTCCATCCAAGCAATCTTCCATAAGCATTATCCAACTTATCAAACCCCGGAACAATTGTTTTTTCATACCAGCTCTTTTTATGTTTAGACCTAACCTTTAAAAGCCTTGAACTCATCATTGGGGTTAGGGATATTGCTGTTATGGTAGAGGTTGTAACTGTAATTGATACAATCCATCCCAGCTGTCGGAACATAACACCTGTCATTCCGCCAACCAAAGTCATTGGAAGGAAAACAGCCACGATAACCAGAGTAGTAACAATTACAGCCAGCCAAACCTCATTGGTAGCATAAATTGCCGCCTCCCTCGGGCTCGCCCCCCTGTCGATGTGCTTGGATATATTTTCAAGCACAACGATCGCATCATCCACCACCATTCCAATAGCTATAGAGAGTGCAGACAAGGATATAATATTGATCGAATTCCCGGATATGAACAAGTACACAAAGGCAACAATCAGGGAAATCGGAATCGTTAGAAGAATTATGAATGTTGCACGCCATCTACCCAGGAAGAATAATACCACCAGGGTTACAAAGATCAATGCATACATCAAGGTCTTGGTAAGATTGTCTATCGACCCTTTAATGAAGCTGCTGGTATCAAATATTGTTTCAACCTTAACATCATGAGGCAGATTCCCAACAAGCTTATCCATTTCCTGTCTAATCTCCCGAGCAACTTTAACTGTATTCGCTCCGGATTGCTTAGTTATCATCAACCTAACACCATGCTGACCATTAATCCGCTCATCCATAGTCATGTCCTTAATGGAATCCCTTACCGTTGCAACATCTTTCAGATAAATAGCCTGACCATTGAAACTGCCAAGAACTATATCCTTGATCATATCGCTATCAGAAAATTCACCTTCCACCCTAAGGGGGTAATCCCTATGTCCCATTTTAAGATGACCGGTAGGCATGTTTAGGTTCTCCGCCCGAAGGATACCGCCAATCTGCTCAACCGTAAGATTATATGCCTCAAGTTTTATAGGGTCTATATCAACCCCGACCTGTCTGATTGGAGCACCAAGTACCATTAGCGACCCAATTCCTTCAATCCTGTTTAAAGGGTTGACAATATATTCCTCGAGTGTTTGATCGATACCTTCATAGCTCTCTTCCGCTGTAACAGCGTACATCAGAATCGGCACCATACTGGAACTGATCTTTAATATCATTGGGTTGTCTGCATCATCAGGCAGAACATTTTCCAGCAATGAGAGAGCATCCCGGATATTATTAGCCGCTTCACTCAAATCAGCCTCAAATTCAAACTCCAGTGAAACAATAGACATATTATCCCTGGATTCTGAACTAATCTCTTTGAGGTTATCAATGGCATTCAAAGATGATTCAATAGGTTTTGAAATATTTGTCTCAATATCAGCTGCTCCCGCACCCGGATAGGTTGTTATTACAGTTATCGCAGGAAATTCAATATCAGGATATAAATCTATTGGCAGATTTATCAAGGAATAGGTACCGAGTACCATCACGGCCAGAAAGGTCATGAGGGTTGTAATCGGTTTCTTTACTGCACTTTTATAAATACTCATTTTTCTGTACTTAGGTGGTCACTACTTAACAATTGAAACATCAGATCCATCAAGAAGACTTGCCTGGCCATCAATGATTAGCTGCATCCCCTCCCTGAGTTCATCACTTATTACCTCAACTTCATCATTATTCCTTTTACCTAGCCTGACATTTATTTTCCTGGCCTTCCCGTTCTCATGAATAAAAATGTAACGAGTGTTTGTCCCGGCTTGCTTTAAAACAGCATATGAAGGAACCATTGTTGCTTCATCATCCTTAATATTAATTTTAATATTGGCATACATACCAGGACGCAACTCCTCCTTCTTATTTGGGATTACAATTTCAACCTGAAATGTACGTGTCATTGGATTGATGGTAGGATGAACTTTTGAAATTTTACCTTCAAATACTTCGTTAGGCATAATATCAGTTCTGATCACAGTCATCATTCCTTCCTTAACATCAGCATAGTGATTCTGCGATATTGACACAAAAACCTTAAGAGGATTAATCTGCATTAATGAAACTACTGCAGCTTTACCAGCCTGAGTGTTAGGCGCTCCCGAAAACATCTCTCCATTTTCAAAATATTTCCCGGTAACAATTCCGTTTATAGGAGACAACAGAGTTGTATTATCAGAAAGAAACTCAACATTCTTCTGGGCCAATTCGTATTGTGTTTTCACTTGTTCATATTGCTGTTCAGCCATACTACCTTGCTCATACAATGTTCTCATTCTCTGATAGCTGTCCTCAGCACTTGCTAATTGAGTTAGGGCTGCTGAAAGTTGTGTTTCATCCATCTCAACTAAAACCTGTCCTTTTTTAACTCTGCTTCCTACATCCACATTTATCTTGTTAATTCGGCCAGGTGAAGCAGGAGCATAGTGGATTTCCTTATACGCAGCTAGATTAGCGGAGTATTCAAGAGTCCGGGTTATTGGACTCTTGCTAAGTAGACTTAATTTGACCGGAAAAACTCTTGTTTCTTCCTGAGCACTTTCATCATTTGTAGTATCTGATGGCGGCTGGCAGAAAGTAAGTCCGGATATAGCCAGACAAATTATACCAGTTTTTATTATTGCTTTCATTTTAAATAGTTTTTTCTGTTTATAAGCTATTATATAATTTATCCAGGGACAGTTTAGACTTTAACAATTCCATCACTGAACTGACATAATTATTCTCTGCCTGCAAGTAATTACTGTTTGCCTGGGTTAATTCAAGACTTGATAATACTCCCCCTTCATATTTTTTCCTGATGCTCTCAAAAACGCTCTTTGCAACATCAATATTTTCCTTTTGAGTAAGATAGTTTTCATAAGCATTAGCCATATTAAAACTTAACTGGCTATTTTGAAGACCCAGCTGATCCTCCAAAAGTGATTTTGTCCGGTTAGTTTTGTCCAATTCTATTTTTGCTTTACTCAACTGGGCACTTTTAGTCCCGCCCGAAAAGATTGGCACGCTCAAAGTAAAGCCTGCAGCATGTTTTGGACTTAAATCAAATCCACCAGTCAGTATCTTTTCCTTGTAAGCATAGAAGCCAACCAGAGTTGGAGCATATGCCCATTTATTCAAATTAACCTGCTGTTCTCCAATCTTTTCCTGAACCGACATCATTTGGTAGCCAGGATTATTAGCAACATTAAATGATTCGTT
>CAYXQX010000221.1:0-6659 GCA_964467485.1 uncultured Porphyromonadaceae bacterium
TTCAATAGGGAGTAATGTTGACTCATGGAAGGCCTTATACATTTTAAAGACATAGTAGGTTGGAGTGAGAACTATTTTTTCGCCCTTGGTAAGGATCATTGATTGCAAAACATTCACTGTTTGTGCGATATTGGCCAGGTTTACCCTATCGGCATGATTATTAAAAATGTTTAATATTACCGCGGCCGAAACAGCATCTCTCAGTGAGTTTTGCTGGTAAAGGAATCCTGTATTTGTGCCTGGTTCAACATCAAACCAGTTACCCCATTCATCCACAGCCAGACTAATTTTTTTCTCGGGATCATATTTATCCATTATTTCAGAATGCTTTACAAGCAATTCATCCATTTTTAGTGCATAATTAAGAGTGCCAAACCATCGGTCAACTCCAAAATCTGTAGCAGAGCCCTTATTCCCCCAGTTTTCATAAACAGTATAATAATGTAAAGCCAGGCCTTGCATCATGTTTCTGTTTACTTGTTTTTCCATCAGGGTTTCGGTCCATTCATAATTTTCTCCATATGGACCACAGGCTACTTTAATCATATTATTACCGGAGTAATTGCGGCAGAATGTTGAGTATTGGCGCATTACATCAGCGTAATACTCAGGTGTCATATTTCCACCACATCCCCAGCTTTCATTACCCACTGCCCAGAATTTAACTTTCCAGGGCTCCACACGTCCGTTTTCCTTGCGAAGGTTCGTCATGGGACTAATAGCATCTGAAGTCAGGTATTCCACCCATTCGGCCATTTCCTGTACTGTTCCACTACCAACATTACCGCAAATATATGCCTCACAGTCAAGTTGTTCGCATAAATCCATGAATTCATGGGTTCCAAAACTATTATCTTCAGTAACTCCGCCCCAGTGGACATTTACAATCGATGGCCGGTTTTCACGAGGGCCGATTCCGTCCTTCCAGTGATATGTGTCGGCAAAGCAGCCACCCGGCCAGCGCAGGTTTGGGATGGCAATATCTTTTAAAGCCGAAACGACATCATTTCTTATACCACGGGTATTGGGTATAGTTGATTCAGGCCCCACCCAGATGCCCTCATATATACAACGGCCCAGGTGTTCGGCAAAATGGCCATAGATATGTTTGTCGATTTTGTGTTTGCCTTTTTCGGTATGCACTACCAGTGTGTTTTGGGAGTGGGCTCCAAAAGTTAGTAGGATTGCGATTGAGAGGAGGAGAGTTTTCATGGTTTTCGCTTTGCGTTTTAATCCACTAGCTGAAGCTAGTGGTTAATAATACATTCAGAGTTTCAACATAAGGATTAAGAATCATATTATAGTTGCCCCGTGCTTTTAGCTCGGGGTTATTTTTGTCCATAATATGATCCAGGGCCGTGTTTTCTTTTGAAGTGCTTGTCCAATAGTTCCTGGCTGATTGAGTTTGTTTTTCCCAGTTGATGGGTATGATATGCTGTTTTAGCTATTTCTTCCAGTGCAACTGCATTTATTACCGCTGATTCCACGTCTTTTCCAAAAGTGAAAGGACCATGATTATTTACCAATACTGCCGGCATATCAAGGGGATTTGTATCTCCCAGGCATTCAACAATCAGCTTTCCCGTGTTCTTTTCATATCCTGATTTTATTTCATCAGAATTCATCAATCTAGTGCAAGGAATATCTCCGTAAAAATGGTCAGCATGGGTAGTACCCTGAGCGGGGATACTTTTTCCTGCCTGCGCCCAGATAGTTGCCCAGCTAGAGTGTGTATGCACTATACCTTTTACATCAGGATAAGACCTGTATATTTCTATATGGGTTGGAGTATCTGATGATGGGTTTAAATCTCCTTCAACAAGATTCCCATCCAAGTCAAGAACTACCATATCGGAAGCTTTCATTACATCATATGAAACACCGCTGGGCTTGATTACAAGCAGTCCTTCTTCACGGAGGAATCCACTGGCATTTCCAAATGTCAGGATGACCAGACCATGCCTGACCAAATCCAGATTGGCTTTGCAGACGGATTTCCTTAATTCATTAATATTGGAGGCCATATTGATAAAGTTAGTTGATTTTTATCCAAATGGGTTTTCTGAATTGTACATCATCCCTTTGGGTTGATTGAAATATATATCATTTAATCCGAGCATTTTAGTTGCATCGAAAAGTGATTTGCCTGTGTGAAAAAATCCAACACCTGTATGATGAGGGAATTTTTGTTGGATCAGGACATGGCGATAAAAACGTCCTAATTCTTTGATCGCAAAAACAGCTATACTACCGAAAGATCTGGGATTAATATCCAGAATTTCACCCTCAGCCACATAAGCTTTGAGGGTAGCTTCTGCAGTTGCCTGAAGTCTGAATATTGTAATGTCACCAGGTTTAATATTTCCTTCGAGTGTTCCTCTGGTAATATCCGGTTCTTTACCATTCTCAAGCAGGCGATGCATTATTAGCTGGTATTTCATCTCAGCATCAGAAACATAGGATGCACAAGTGTTTCCGCAATGGAAGCCCATAAACAGATCTGTTGGCTTGTATCCTGATGTTAAATCACCTGCTTCTTTTATCATATCATAAGGTACAGTATTGTTGATATCAAGCAAGGTTACTGGTGCTACAGTGGCTGCTGTAATCATATATTCGCTAAGAGCTCCATAAATATCAGCCTCGCAGGCTATTGGTATTCCACGTGAGGCAAATCGGGAATTGACATAACAAGGTACAAACCCGAATGAAGTTTGAAAAGCAGGCCAGCATTTATTAGCAAAAATACCATAGTCTGAAGCCCCCAAATTATTCTCCATAAAGTCGGCAAGAGTTAATTCATAACGTGCCAGTTTTTCGAGAATGCCTGGGTGTTTATTTCCTGCTCCCAGCTCTGCTTCCATATCTTTTATAACATCAGGAATTCTTTTGTCATTTTCAGATTTATTATACAGTTCGTATAGATCTAACTCGCTGTTTTCCATTATCTCAACACCGATATCATAAAGAGGTTTGATAGGTGCATTGCAAGCTAGGAAATCGTGAGGACGCGGCCCGAATGAAAAGATTTTCAGCTTTCTTAAAGCCAGAATTACCCTTGAAGCAGGAACATATTCTGAAATCATTCCTGCTATTTCATCGGCAGTGCCTACGGGATATTCAGGGATATATGGTTTCAGGTTTCTTAGCCCAACATTGTATGAGGCATTGAGCATACCACAGTAGGCATCACCACGTCCATGGATCAGGTTATTGCCTGTTTCCTCAGCAGCCCCTGCCAGCATAACCGGCCCGTCGAATTTCTGAGCCAGTAAGGTGAGAGGGCCCTCCGGACCAAAATTCCCAAGATAGATTACCAGGGAATTGACTCCTTTATCCTGTATCTCCTTTAATGCGGTGACAACATCATTCTCATTTTCAACGATGGTCTCAATTTCAATAATATCAATATTGATTTTAGAACACTGAGCAGTTACTTCTTTTCTCCGCTTTCTTGAGAGTTCCACTGGAAAACAATCGCGGCTTACAGCTATTAGTCCTGTTTTTACTATTGGTAGGTTTTTCATGTTTTGTGTCTTTCTATATCCACTAGCTGAAGCTAGTGGCAATTAAAAATCCTTTTTGTAGGTTAAAGCTTATAATCTATCTAATTTATAATTTCCCTAATTCTCCAGCTCTCTGCATTCTACCAGAAGAAGAAATAGAGCAGGAATAATATTGCGCAAATTCCGGCTGCGCCTATATTGAAGGCGGTTCCGGTTTTGAATAAGCTTCTTTCAATTATTAATGCTTTTCTGTCGACTAGCTTAATCGTGGCATTGAATATAAGAGTAAGGCCGATAAGGATAAAGCCAGTGGCTAAAACATAAATGGAGTGCAATGCAAGATGTGCCATGGCCTTTATATAGAAGGTCGAAACGATTGCTATTACAACACCTAGCCCGACAAATCCTGATCCCATAATTTTGTCTTGCTTCTGTCGTTTTGGATTTGGTAGTTCTCCTTCTACTTTGCATCCTTTCTCCATCAGGCTGATAACGACTCCAACCACAGTTAGAATAATAAAAACATAGCCCATTCTTATGATGAATGGTGTGTCACCTGAAAATATTTTGAATGCTGCCCCAAGAGGCAATGTTAGTATTGCTACCCAGAGAGCTGCATTTGTTGTGGCCTGCTTCCAGAGTAGTCCCATGAAAAAGATTACCAGGGTCCCCGGATAAACGAAGGCTGTGTATTCCTGGATATATTGGAATACCTGGTCAAGAGATTTAAGGTTTGGAGCAACCAGAACTGCAATGAATAATGCTACAAAAGCTACAATTCGTCCCACCCTTACAAGCTGTTTGTCAGTTGCATTTTTATTTATGTAGGACTTGTAAATATCCATTGTAAATATCGTAGAGGTACTATTGATCATTGATGCCAGGGAGGATACAATTGCAGCAGCCAGGGCGGCAAAAGCAAGTCCCTTTATTCCAGCCGGCACATAGTTTGCAAGCAGCCAGGGGTAAGCTTCATCAGACCTGCCAATGTCGGCATTAAGCACATAAGCTGCGATTCCGGGGATTACAACCAGAAGAGGGACTAAAATTTTCAGGTATCCTGCGAAAATAAGACCCTTCTTCGCATCTTTCATGCTTTTAGCGGCAAGTCCTCTTTGGATAATATACTGATTAAAGCCCCAGTAGCCGAAGTTTGTTATCCACAAACCTCCAATAATAACGGCGAGTCCCGGTAGGTCTTGGAAGGCATCCTTCGTTGATACTACATTTCCTGCCTCATCCAGGGTGTCTGGAATTATTGATTGCCCCTGTTCAATTATCATGTGGAACTTATCGGGGGCCCGGTCGATCAATACCCTAAAGCCTTCAATGGCCCCTTCACCTCCCGAAACCGCATCAAGGCCGAGGTAAGTTGTAACAAGACCGCCGCCAATTAAGAAGACAACCTGAACAACATCCGTCCAGGCAACAGCAGTAAGACCGCCATAAAGTGAGTATAAAGCGGCAAAAAGTGCAAGTCCGATTATACCATACATAATTGGGACGCCGAGGATTTTATCCATAGCCAGGGCTCCGAGATAAATTACGGATGTGAGGTTCACGAAAACGTAAACCAGCAACCAGAATACGGCCAAACTTGTTCCCACTCTTCGATCGAATCTCTGTTCGCAGAATTGAGGCATGGTGAATATTTGCTTCTTAAGGAAAATTGGAAGGAAATATTTACCTACAATAATAAGAGCGAAGGCCGCTATCCATTCGTATGATGCAATTGCTAAGCCAATGGCATAACCTGATCCCGACATGGCAATAAAGTGCTCGGCCGAAATATTTGCTGCCAAAAGCGAGGCCCCAATTGCCCACCAGGTTAGCGACCGACTGGCCAGGAAATAGTCCTGGGCTGTTTTCTGCATTCCTTTTTTTGTCCTCGAAACCATCAGGCCGATGGTTATTATCATCAGGCCGTAAGCAATGAAGACTATGTAGTCAAGTGGAGCGAAGTTTGATTGCATAGGGTAATTATGAGTTATGAATTATGAGTTATGAATTATGAGTTATGAGTTATGAGTTATGAATTATGAGTTATGAGTTATGAGTTATGAGTTATGAGTTATGAGTTATGAATTATGAGTGTTTTTAGCCTTTAAGCGTTAAATATACACTTAATTATTGAAATATTATCTTATCATGTTATTTTTTAGCTTTACACTTTAATGGTAAAGGATATTACTTTATGAAGACAAGTAGAAGAGGATTTATCAGAACATCAGGAATAATAGCGGGTACATTACTGCTTACACCATCAGCTCATGCTCTCATTAAAGGTTTAAACAGGCCGATTAAAATCGGATTGATAGCTGATCTACATCAGGATATTATGCATGATGGAGAGAAGCGTCTTGATGCATTTCTAAAGGAAATGTCTAGTATTAATCCTGATGCAATAATTCAGCTTGGGGATTTTGCTTATCCGAATATCGAGAATAAATCTGTAATTGATAAGTTCAATAATGCCAATGCAAAAGCCCTTCATGTTATTGGTAATCACGATACTGACAGCGGGCACACAAAGCAGCAGTGTTATGATATCTGGGGAATGAAAAACCGGTATTACAGTCAGGATATCGGTGGGTTGAAAGTAATAGTGCTTGACTGCAATGATAAGGGTTCGCCAACGCACACAGGTGGTTATCCCTTGTTTATTGGTAAAGAGCAGTTGGAATGGCTAGAAGAAGAACTAAAGCAGTCTGATAGCCCCATAATGTTAGCCTCGCATCAAGCTCTTGTCGGGCCTTATTCGATTAATAATACCAAGGATGTGCAGGAACTATTAAGTAAGTATGCTGAAAAAATAGTTATTTCTGTGAATGGGCACTCTCATATCGACCTGTTTCAAAAGCTGGGAGGTATTTCATATTTCCAGGTTAATTCCGCCTCATATCAGTGGGTTGGAGGAGACCATAAGCATAAGAGTTATTCTGATGAAGTACATGAGAAGTTTCCATGGATTGAATATACCTGCCCTTATCGTGATTCCCTATTTACGACTTTGACAATCGATCCTGCCAGTGGATCTATTACTGTACAAGGAATGGAAAACTTTTGGGTTGGTCCTTCGCCGGAAGAGCTTGGCGTTGATTGGAAAGGTGAGGTAACAAATGGGAAGGAAATAGTTCCGTTTATTCGGGATAG
>CAYXQX010000222.1:0-6595 GCA_964467485.1 uncultured Porphyromonadaceae bacterium
TATTGTGGCATTGCCGGGTGACGGGATTGGAGCTGTTGTTCTTGATTCTGCTATACGTGTACTCAATGCTGTTGGCTTTAAAGCTGATTATGTTGTTGGCGATATTGGATGGGAATTTTGGAAAACTGAGGGTAACCCATTACCTGATCGGACCTTAAAACTCCTGGAGAAACATAAACTGGGATTATTTGGGGCAATTACTTCCAAACCTAAAGATGCCGCAGACAGTGAGCTTAATCCTGATTTGAAGGGTAAAGGTTTGATATATTCAAGCCCAATTGTAGGTTTAAGGCAGCATTTTGATCTTGATATATGTATCAGGCCTTGCAAGAGTTATATAGGAAACCCTCTAAACTTTATAAAAAGGGGCTTAGGTGATAATATTGTTGAACCAGAGGTGGATGTGGTAATCTTTCGCCAGAATACAGAAGGCTTGTATGGTGGTGTTGAGTGGAGTAATCCAGGTGAAGAGGTATACAATGCCCTTAAAACTCACCCAAAGTTTCTAAAGAATTATGGTCAGGTTCCAGTAGAGGAGCTTTCAATTTCAACTCGAATATTTACGAGAAAATATACCGGACGTATATTGAGAGCCGCTTTTAATCATGCCAAGAAATTTGCTTATAAGTCTGTAACTGTTTGCGAAAAGCCAAATGTTATCAGAGAGACATCAGGGATGATGTATAAAATGGCAATGGAAATTCAGAAAGACGAATTTCCTGAAATACAGCTTTGGAATACCAATATTGATGCTCAGATGATGTGGCTGACCAAAAACCCAGAGGATTATGGTGTATTAGTTGCGGGTAATATGTTTGGTGATATTGTCTCAGATGGATTTGCCGGATTAATAGGTGGGTTAGGATTTGCTTGCAGCGCAAATTTAGGTGAGCAGATCGCTGTTTTTGAACCTACCCATGGGTCGGCACCCAAGTATGCTGATTATCCGGTGTCTATTGTTAATCCTATTGCTATGATTGCTTCAGCCTGTATGATGCTTGATCATATTGCTGAAATTGAGTTTTCTGCTAAAATTAGAGCATCAATTGAAAAGGTGATTCAGGATGGAGAGGTTCAAACTTATGATATGATGAAGCTAACAGGTAGCCCTGAAGTTCTTAATAAAGGAGCGTCCTCAACTAGTCAAATGGCTGATGCAATAATCAAAAATCTTTAAGAGCTTATCAATATGAATAAAGAAATAATTGACCTTTGGCCTGAATTATTGTGGATACAGGATGAGGATCTTCGCACTAAGACGGCACGAACGTGGGAGCTCGCATTGGAAAGGAGTGTGCTTACTGCAACTGATTTGAGAACCATTCCATTTACCCTTCTCGTGCCAGATCTGAAAGTGAGCTTTATGACTCATAAAAGAGCTGTTGTACATATCGCGAGAGATGCTGGTAATAAATGTAATGAGTTTTTTGGCACGGATCTTCCAGTTAATATGGATGTCCTTATTTCAGGTGCTATCCTTGCAGATGTCGGGAAGCTTCTGGAATATGTTATGAAAGATGGTAAGGCTGTTCAGGGTGATTACGGAAAATATCTCAGGCATCCTTTTTCCGGAGTATCTCTGGCTGAGGAATGCGGTATTCCGGCTGAGGTGTGTCATATAATCGCTACCCATGCAGGGGAGGGAGATATGGTTAAGAGAACGACAGAAGCATATATGGTTCATCATGCCGATTTTATGACCTTCCTGCCGTTTAAGAGCAGATTAGTGATTGAGGATTAAATTGTTGTCGAAAAATTACATATTTTCATACTGGAAGTAATGTTCGTGGCATGAGATATATCAAAGCTCTGATTTGTATGACTATGATATCTGTTTTGTTGCTTTCCTGCAACAAGCATGAGGAGCTTATTGTGATTTCAGGAAGGATGGTCGATCCAAAGCAAAACATAAATATTCAGGGTGTTAAGGTTGAGGTTTGGGCCCAGAAAATTGAATACGGAATCTACTCAGCTCATTATGATAACTATGGTTCTCAGTTAAGCAGTAGTACGGGTGAGTTTTCTTTTGAACTGGAAAACCTAACTTATGCCTCCGTAAAGCTTAGCTTTTCAAAGGATAACTACTATTTCTGGGAGTATGAGATTGATGGTGATGTTATTAAAAATAATCTGGTGCACAATGAAACATACCAGATGCAGGCAAAAGCCTGGATCCAATTCATTATTAAAAATGAAAATCCTGTCGATATCAGGGATTATTTTGATTTTAGAATTATGAATGGAATCACTCAATGCGAAACCTGCTGTCTGGGGGAGACATTTAAGTTTAATGGCACTGGCGTAGATGAAGAATTTATTTGTCAAATGGTAGGATATGAGGATGTTAGCATAATGTGGAACTCTTGCAAGGGATCAGTGCAAACTGGTAATGTGGAATTGTTTTTTATCCCGGCCTTTGATACAACAAGGATAGAATTTATCTACTAAATTCCTTGTTAACAAAGAGGTGTTCATTATTTGTATACGAATACTAAAGGGAGAGCTATTTTTTTTTTTGTATATTTATCGCATTAACTGTATAAACAACTACTATGAAAACAAGAATTACTCTTTTGCTAATACTGGCCTTTCTGGTTACAGTACCATCAACCTTTGGCCAAAATTCCGAAAATAAATGGGGTATTGGCTTAAACGTTGGTGTAATGGATTATATCGGCGATTATGGTACCGAATTTTTTAAAACTAATCAAGGATATGCTTTGGGTGTTACCGTTAGCCGCTATTTAAATCCTTCTTTTGACCTAATGCTTCACTTTTTTTATGACAAAGTTGACCATGATGATCAAAATGGATTAAACATGACTCAGCAGCTAAATTTTGCATCTCATATGTATGATGCAAATATCTTAGCTAAATATAAATTTAACAATGGTTACATCTTAAAAGAAGATGCTTTTCTGGCTCCTTTCCTTGTAGCTGGCTTGGGTGGAAATTACCACGATACCGAAGGTTTTGGTGAAAATGGAAATTTCGCGGAAGCTACAATTAAGCCAAATCTTTATGGAGGAGTTGGTATCAACCTTAGAATAAAGAGCTGGATTAGTCTTGGTGTAATGACTGGTTTCCTTTATCCTTTAACTGACCTTATTGATGGAACAGATGGATCGGTTGTTACCGCTCCTAATACTTACAATGATATTTTCCAGGAAAATTCAATTTATCTTGTTTTAACTCCCGGGAAAGCAAAAGATTCTGACAATGATGGCGTGTCTGATAAAAAAGACGATTGTCCTGATACTCCTGAAGGTGTGATGGTTGATGAGAATGGCTGTCCAATCGACACAGATAAAGATGGTGTTCCTGATTATAAGGATGAGTGCCCTGCAGTACCTGGCTTGAAAGAATTTAATGGTTGTCCGGATACAGATGGTGACGGAATCCCTGATAAAGATGATGACTGTCCTGATGTTGCAGGTTTGGCCATTCATAAAGGATGCCCCGATACAGATGGTGATGGTGTACCGGATAAAGACGACCGTTGTCCTAATACTCCAAAAGGATATGAAGTTGACCGTTTTGGATGTCCTGTGGACAGAGATCGCGATGGCATCATTGATAGTGAAGATGATTGTCCAGACGAACCTGGTGTTGCAGAACTTAAAGGATGTCCATATGACGTTGGTACCTTGATGGCCAAGTATGGTCTTGGAATAAAGAAGATTTTGTTTGATTTTGACAAAATAGCCCTTAAGAATGACGGAGCTACAACTCTTAACAGCATTGCTGAAGCCCTTAAAAATCATGATGGATTTGGTGTTGAGCTAAGTGGTCATACCGATTACGTGGGAACAAAAGAATACAATATGGGCCTGTCGGAACGTCGTGTAAATTCTGCTGCTGATTATCTGGTAGGTAAAGGCGTTCAGAAATCAAAGATTAAGACAATGTTCTTTGGTGAAGATAAGCCTGCTAATAATAATGCTACAAAAGACGGGCGTGCTGAAAACCGCCGCGTTGATTATCAGCTAATTAAAATGAAATAAATAGGTAATTGTTTATATGTTAAAAAGGGCGCAAAAGCGCCCTTTTTTTTTTCTTAGTTTTTATTATGGATAAAGATAGAATTGTAATTGATTTGATGACAGAGGATGATAATGAAGCCATCCTTGAATTGTCCCATCGCTGTCCACAGAAAGGTGTGATTGAGGGATACCCCGATCGTTCACCGGTATTTAGGCGGATACATCAGCAGGTAAATGAAAAATCATACCATATGGTAGCTAGAAAAGGACAGAAATTGATCGGAGCTTTTGGTGCTGTATACACCAACTTACAGTATCGAGATAAAAACTATGATTCTGCCTATCTGCTTGACCTGAAAGTCGATCCTGAGCATCAAAGATCAACCGTCGCTTATCGGCTTGTTAAGGAGACAGTAAATAACTTATATGTGTTGGATACCCAATTGGCTATTGCTACTTTCCTGAAAAATAATCAGTATTCTCTCATTTTTACAAAAAATAGAGCCGGAATACCAGAAGCTAAATACTTGGGAGATTTTAGAATATTCAGTATCGTCCCTTTGTTCAAAAAGAAATTATCAGGCAATTTTACAATTGATCATCCCACAGAAAATGATATCCCTGAGCTTATAGGACTTTACAATAAATTTTATTCGACTTTCAAATTGGCTCCCAGAATGACTGAAGAGTTGTTCCTGAAATATGTGAATGAGATTGATGGAATGGATCTGGGGCAAATTTGGATTGCCAGAAGGAATGGAAAGATAAGAGCTGCTGTTTGTGCCTGGGATGAAGACCATTACAAAAGATGGTTTGTTAACCAAATGAGTAGATCAATGAAGCTTTTATCATTTTTATTGAAAACTCTTGGTTTAGTAATGAAGATGCCTGCACCATTGAAGGAAAATAAGGCCTTCAAACACATTTCTCTGGTGCTGTCTGCTCATGATAATTGTATTGAAGGGATGGGTGATTTGTTTCGAAGTATTAATAATTTCTATAGGGGAAAAGAGTACACTATACTTCAAACCCATTTTCATAGTGACGATCCTGTAAACGCTGCCACAAAAGGTTTGCAGGGTTTTACTGTAAACGGGGAAATGCATGTGTTTACTTCTGATATAAACCTTGCTAAGGTAATAGCAGAAGACAAGGGACTAGTGCATTTTGAGTGGCCTATGTACATATAAATTAAACAAAAGGATTAAAGATAGGAAGGCAGACGAAATGTCAATTTATCCAGATTGACGTAAATAATTATTATTTAGAAAACAAATAAATAGAGCCTTAATTTGCTCTATTTATGTGAAATTTTTCACATTATTTGATCTAAATGAACTATTTTGAGACATGTTATCCAATTATCAAAATATGTCGAAATATAGACCCATGTTTTTTGTCAAGCTAATCAAGATAGGATTCTTACTCACGTTTTTTGTTTTAAGAGTCCTCAGTCTGTCTGCTCAATCAAATGATGATTGTTTAATGTGTCATGAAGATCCAGACCTATCCACCATGAGGAATGGACGTAAGCTTTCTCTCTATACCAAAGCAAATGCTCTTGAAAAGTCTGTACACCAGTATGTCGATTGTGCAGATTGTCACCAGGATGCTGCTGTGGAAGAGTTTCCTCATCCAGAGAAGCTTGAGCGGGTTAATTGTGGTATGTGCCACGACCAGGCTATGGAAAATTTCGATGCAGGTATCCATGGGCAGGCATTACGGCTTAAGGAGTTATATGCTCCTTCATGCGTAGAATGCCATGGTAAGCATGATATTTTATCTGGGGATACACCAGAATCTCCAACATATAAAATGAATATACCGATCCTATGCGGTAAATGTCATAGAGAAGGTGCTCCGGTTGCAAGAACTTATAATATTACTGAGCACAATATCCTTGAAAATTATAGTCAGGATATCCATGGAGTAGGACTTTTTCAAAAGGGCTTGATTGTATCTGCAACTTGCAATGACTGTCATGGTAACCATCTGGTTCTTGCTCATACAAGTCCGAATTCAAGCATTTCCAGAAACAATATCGCTTCTACCTGTATGAAATGTCATGCGAAGATAGAGGAGGTTCATACCAAGATTATCAGGGGAGAATTGTGGGAGGAAAAACCTGGTGCTATTCCGGCATGTACATCTTGCCATATACCTCACAAGGTTAGTACACAGAATATTACTCCAAATATCGCAGATGCTTCCTGTTTGAAGTGCCATGAGAAATATGATATCCACAAAGAGGAAGGGGGTAAGATAAGCTCACTTACTGTTAGCAAAGAAGACATTAATAATTCAGTACATGAGAATATATCATGTGTTAAATGCCACTCAGATGTTAGTACCCATCTCAGTAGGCCTTGCGAAACTGTTGGTCGAGTCGACTGTTCTAACTGCCATGCGGAGGTTGCAAATATCTTCATGGAAAGCGGACATGGCAAGGCTTATTTGAATGGTGATAAAAACTCGCCATATTGTACGGATTGTCATGGATCTCATAAGTCGCAATCGAGATATGATGATACTTCCCCAACTTACAGGGCTAATATTCCGAATCTATGAGTTGAATGCCAAACGAATGATGGTAATGCAAATGCAAGTTCCAA
>CAYXQX010000223.1:0-6567 GCA_964467485.1 uncultured Porphyromonadaceae bacterium
CATTGGATATGCAATTATTGGGCTCCATCCTGGGGCAGATAATTGGTTTGGGTTTGATAGCCTTACTGATTGTTTTCCAGCAGGAAGTGAGAAGGTTCCTTTTGATTTTGGGAACCAGATATTCGAAAAACCAAAAGTATTCCCTCGATAAGATCTTTAATTTTAAGCAGACGCAAGGACTATCCTGGGATTTTGATCCAATAATAGAGGCTTGTGAACATCTGGTTTCCTCAAAAACCGGAGGATTGATTGTATTGGCTAAAACATCAGAGCTACGTGCCTTTACCGAAACCGGTCAACTTGTTAATGCAAAGGTTTCATCAGCATTACTGGAAACAATATTTTACAAAGGCTCACCCCTTCACGATGGGGCTGTCATACTGGTGAAAAATGAGATCAGGGCAGCAAGATGTGTGTTGCCCCTAACTGAGAATCCTTCTGTTCCCGGGCATTTAGGGATGCGTCATAGGGCAGCACTGGGCATGTCGGAGAGCAGTGATTCCTTTGTAATCGTTATTTCCGAAGAAACGGGTGAGATATCTTATGCAAATCAGAGCGAGTTTTTTCATAAGGTCAAGTCTGAAGAGCTAAAAAAGGCTTTGACTGAAGCATTTACTAAAATATAATGGAGCAATTTTTCTCTTATTTAATTGTAGATAATCCTGAAGTCGAGATTTCAAGATTATCGGCTATATGGATGTTGCTTGTTGTTCTTATTGCTTTAGGATTGAATTTGCTACTCAGTAGATTGGCTAAGCGAACAAAGGCCAGGGTAGGAGATGTAAGCGGTTTTAACAAAAAACTATTCATGGTTATCAACTTGATTATCTGGGTAGTTGCCGCGGGCATAATTCTTTTGATTCTGGATATGCCATTTAGTGAAGCTCTTGAGTATAAAATTGTTGATGGTGAAAACTTCAACTTAGAGCCTGTTTATTTTTTTGTTGCTGCGTTTATTATTGTAGGTACACGTATCCTGCTGATGGGCATGGAGAAGCTATTTGGGATAGATTCCTTGATAACGCCGGGAGATTCATCAAAGAAAAAGAATGCACTTAAATTCTTTTCCTACATCATATGGCTTGCCGCAATTCTCATGATTTTAGGTTTAACCGGTTTGAAACTGACTGTTTTGTGGGGGGCAGGAGCTGCTCTTTTGGTAGGTATAGGTTTTGGATTACAGCAGATATTCGCCGACTTGATATCAGGTTTGTTTCTTCTCTTTGAGGGTAACCTTAGAGAAAAGGATGTAGTAGAACTAAAAAATGGTACGGTAGGAAAGGTACAATATATTGGGGCACGAACATCGAAAATAAAGACAAGGGATGATGTTGTTATGATTATTCCAAACTCCCAGTTCATCAGTCATGAAGTTATTAATTGGTCGCATATTGAATCCAAGACCAGATTTAACGTTGGGGTGGGAGTTGCTTATGGGTCGGATGTACAGATGGTTAAGAAAGTTCTGCTGGAGTGTGCAGGCGATTATAAAGAGATCTCAGCCAAACCAAAACCTTTCGTTAGGTTTCAGGACTTTGGAGATTCATCCCTGGATTTTAGTTTATATTTCTGGACAGGCCATACATTTGAAGTAGAGAATATTAAATCTGATATCAGGTTTATGATTGAGGAAAAGTTTAGGGATAATAATATCCAGATTCCATTCCCGCAACACGATGTTCATATGATTCCGTAGAGACGCATAATTGCGTCTTTCATCGAAACCCGATTCTTGTTATTTGAGACGCATGTTATGCGTCTCTACTTATTAACGTTGTGTTGTTCATAAATCTAATGTTTATTTTTTGTTGAAAAGTTTGATAAATTCAATAAAAATCACGTATTTTGCGTTCCGTTTGAAAATCGAAGTGATTAATAGATAAGAAAATACAAAGCAATGTCCAGAATTTGTCAGATCACAGGTAAAAAATTGATGACGGGTAACCATGTTTCTCACTCAAAGAGGAGAGTGAAAAGAAAGTTTTACCCAAATCTATTTACCAAGAAATTCTATTTACCAGAAGAAGACCGGTGGGTTACGTTAAAAGTATCTGCTTCCGGCATCAGGAATATTAATAAAAAAGGCTTGGCTGCTTGTATGAAGGAAGCTAAGGAAAAAGGCTATTTAGCTAAAGTTTAGAAGGGATACAGATATGGCTAAAAAAGGAAGAGGTAATCGGATACAGGTAATCCTTGAGTGTACTGAGCATAAAGAAAGTGGAATGCCAGGAACTTCTCGTTATATTACTACCAAGAACAGGAAGAACACTCCTGATCGCATGGAATTAAAGAAATTCAACCCAATTTTGCGTAAAGTAACCCTCCACAGGGAGATTAAATAATTTGAGTTATGGCAAAGAAAGTAGTAGCATCACTGCAAACCGGAAAAGGAAGGCATTTCGCCAAAGTAATCAAGATGGTGAAATCAGAAAAAACAGGAGCCTATTCCTTTAAGGAGTCGATCGTACATAATGATCACGTTAAAGATTTTTTCGAAAAGAAATAAGCCGGAATACCACGGTATTATAAAATACAATTAAAGGGCTTTCTTCTGTCAAGGGGGAAAGCTTTTTTTGTTTGACAACAAATTTGTACCATAACTATGGGACTTTTTAGAAGATTATCTTCAGATAAAAAGGAAAGCCTGGATAAGGGGCTTGAAAAGACTAAGGAAAGTGTATTTAAGAAGCTGTCCAGAGCTGTTGCCGGAAAATCTAAGGTTGATGATGAGGTCCTTGATAATTTGGAGGAAGTGCTTATTACTTCGGATGTGGGGGTTGACACTACCCTAAGGATTATCGGAAGGATTGAAGAGCGTGTATCGAAAGATAAATACCTGGGAACGACTGAGCTTAATACTATTTTAAAGGAGGAGGTAGCCGCTCTTCTGGATGAGAATGAAAAGGGCAGTATATCTGATGATCCATGGCTACCTTCCAAAAAGCCCTATGTTATTATGGTTGTTGGTGTTAATGGTGTTGGCAAGACCACTACTATAGGTAAGTTGGCTCATCACTATAAGAAGGCAGGAAGAAGTGTAGTACTGGGTGCTGCCGATACTTTCAGGGCTGCTGCTGTTGAACAGCTTCAGATATGGGCCGACAGGGTTGATGTGCCTATCGTAATGCAAAAGATGGGTTCAGATCCTGCTTCTGTGGCATTTGATACTCTGAAATCAGCTCAAACCAGGGACAGTGATGTGGTAATTATTGATACTGCAGGAAGGTTACATAATAAAGTTAACCTGATGAATGAGCTTACTAAGATCAAAATGGTAATGCAAAAGGTAATTCCTGATGCGCCCCACGAGGTTTTACTTGTTCTCGATGGATCAACCGGTCAGAATGCTTTCGAACAGGCCAAGCAATTTACAGCAGCCACGGAAGTGACAGCACTCGCTCTTACCAAGCTTGACGGGACGGCCAAGGGTGGTGTGGTTATCGGGATCAGCGACCAGTTCCGTATCCCTGTGAAATATATTGGGATAGGGGAAAAAGTGACAGATCTTCAGGTGTTTAATAAGCATGAATTTGTTGATTCACTCTTTTCTAAATAGAAAACATTTTGCCTTCAATAGATATAATAAATCTTGGTTGCTCGAAAAACCTTGTCGACGCCGAGGTGCTGCAAACCCAACTTCGGTCTAACGGAGTGGAGGTTAGAGTAAATCCCAATCCTGTTACAGCGCCAACAGTGATAATCAATACATGTGGTTTCATTGGAGATGCCAAGGAGGAATCAATCGATACCATCCTTAATACAATTCAACACAAAGGTGGTGAAGACGGATTGGAGAAAGTGTATGTAATGGGCTGTCTGTCGCAACGCTATAAGATCGATCTTCAGAAAGAGATTCCGGAGGTTGATGGATATTATGGTGTTGATCAGGTGAGTGAGCTTGTTAGGGATCTTGGTTTTACCTTTCATAATGAGTTGTTTGAGAAGAGAGAGCACAGTACCCCAGTGCATTTTGCTTACCTGAAAATTGCTGAGGGATGTAATAGAAATTGCGCATTCTGCTCTATTCCAATTATTCGTGGTCGGCAAATATCAAGAACAATCGAATCCTTGCTTGAGGAAGCGACATTCCTGGTGAGGGAGGGCACAAAGGAATTGATATTGATTGCCCAGGATCTTTCAAGCTATGGCACTGATATTTACAAGAAACCAGCTCTGGTAGAGTTACTTATAGAGCTTGAGAAAGTGGAGGGGCTAGAATGGATAAGGCTACACTACACTTATCCAAACTTATTCCCGGATGAGCTTATAGATCTGATTGCAAATTCCAATAAGATTTGTAATTATCTGGATATTCCCTTCCAGCATATAAGTGATAATATGCTTAAGATTATGAGAAGAGGGCATAATCGCACTGAGAGTCTGGATTTGATAAGGAAGTTGAGATCAGGAATTCCTGATTTGGCCCTAAGAACAACAATTCTGGTTGGCCATCCTGGCGAGACAGAAGAAGATTTTAAAGAGTTGGTGGAGTTTATCAAAGAAATACGCTTCGACCGTCTTGGGGTGTTCACATATAGCCATGAAGAGGGAACTTATGCGGACAAAAATTATAAGGATGATGTCCCGCAGGAAGTGAAAACACATAGGGCTTCAATGATAATGAATATCCAGCAAGAGATATCAGCAGATATCAATGCCAGTAAGCCCGGATCGATAATGAAGGTTCTGATCGATCGTCAGGAGGGTGATTACTTTATAGGGAGATCACAATATGACTCTCCTGATGTGGACACTGAAATTCTTATTCCAATAGAAGGGAATAATCTTGAAATTGGGATGTTTTTTGACATTAAGATTACTGAGGCTGAGGAGTTTGATCTTTATGGTGAGCTTGTTTCGTAGAGACGCATAATTACGTCTCAATAACTCAATATTTCAAATTATGTATGTACATGAAACTAAAATAAGGGTCCGTTATGGTGAAACTGATACCATGGGCTATGTGTATTATGGTAATTATGCAAGCTACTATGAAGTAGCCCGTACTGAAATGGTTCGGCAACTTGGATTACCTTATCATGAAATGGAGGAAATGGGAATAGCCTTACCGGTAATTCATCTGGAGTGTAAGTTTATCAGACCTGCGGTATATGATGATTTATTGACTATTAAGACTTATCTTAGAGAAATGCCGAGTGCACGAATTAAATTTGATCACGAAATTTTTAACGAGAACGGAGTGAAACTTAATGAAGGAAATACTACTCTCGTTTTTACAAATAGACAAACACGAAGACCAACACGTCCACCCGAGGCATTATTGAATGCTTTGAAACCATTTTTTGAATAATGAATACGATCATTAGTCGATACATACGACGTTTTCTGTTTTCATTTATCCTTTTATTCCTTGGGATAAGCCTGGTGTTTTCGCAGAAATATACCATTAGCGGCACGGTTGAAGACAGCAAAACAGGGGAGAGGCTGCTTAGTGCCAATATTTATGATCCGGATACATACAGGGGAAGCGTTAGTAATAATTATGGTTTTTTCAGTATTACCTTACCAGCAGGTGCCGTGAAACTCAGATGCTCTTTTGTTGGTTATGAATCTGTGGATTTGTCATTTGATCTTCATCAGGATACATTGATAAATTTCATTCTGAACCCCATTATTAATCTTGATGAAATAGTTATCTCGGCACAAAAAGCGCGCTCGGCAGTGAGAAGCACACAGATGGGAATGACCGAGTTAAGTTCTCAAACAATAAAAAGCCTGCCTGTATTGTTTGGTGAGGTTGATGTTTTAAAAGCTCTTCAGCTGCTGCCTGGCGTGCAGTCGGGAAGCGAAGGGACAAGTGGCATTTATGTTCGCGGCGGCGGACCCGACCAAAATCTTATCCTGCTAGATGGTGTTCCTGTTTACAATGCCAATCACTTATTTGGATTCTTTTCTGTGTTTAATCCTGATGCAATCCAATCGGTCAAATTAATTAAGGGAGGATTCCCTGCCAGGTTTGGGGGCCGACTTTCATCGGTTCTTGACATCAGGATGAAGGATGGTAACAACAAAAAATTTCAGGCAGAGGGGAGTGTTGGTATTATTTCCTCAAAGCTAACTGTTGAAGGCCCTATTTGGAAAGATAAAACTTCATTTATTGTTTCTGCCCGCAGAACATACCTCGATGTTTTGGCACGGCCCTTTATTGCACTAGCTGGCGGTGCGAGTGATGAAAAGATTGTAGGAGGGTATTATTTCTATGATATGACAGCCAAGGTTAACCACCGGTTCTCTGATAAAAGCAGGTTGTTTCTAAGTTCATATATGGGAAGGGATAAGGCGTATCTTAATGTTAAGGATAAAGGAGGTGATTATAAATCAACAAGCGATTTTGGTTTAGGATGGGGAAATATTACTACTGCATTGAGATGGAATTATATTCTTACTCCTAAGCTGTTCTCTAATACAACCTTAACCTATAGTAAGTACAACTTTCTTACAGAAATTAAATCGGAGACAGAAGAAAAGGGGGAAAAAATTGAGATGTTTGAGATGGGGTATGACTCGGGGATTCGAGATTTTGCCGGGAAGATAGATTTTGATTAT
>CAYXQX010000224.1:0-6563 GCA_964467485.1 uncultured Porphyromonadaceae bacterium
TCTTGGATCCACCTGCACTCATCGATCTTGAATCGGTAGTTCAGGAGCTAGCCCAGGGGTCAGATGATACTTACAAGGATCTGGATTGAACCTTTTTGAGGGGGTGTGCAAAAAAAACCATTTACACAATGTTCTTGACACTACCGTTTTCTATTATTAATTAGATGCTTTTTACACTTAATAGATTAACTTCGAAGGATTTTTGTCACTAGTAAAAAAACAGGATCAAAGGTGTATGCCATCATTGGACAGCAAAGTATCCCTAAATGCCCATCAATGAGTATGCTTCTCGTTATAATCACTAAGACTATCAGCCCCCGATGTTTTTGATTTTTCTTGGTCGGACGACTTTGGAACACTAGCCGTAGCTTTTGTTATTCTTTCTTCAAGGATACTCGTAGCATTCTGGTGAGGATCAACAATGAAAGTGTCATTCGACCGAGTTTGTGAGTTTAAGTTAATCATAGTTTTCTTAGGCATCTTGATTCTCCTGTCTTCTTGAATCGTCAACGACTTTTGTCAATGCGCCACAAATAGTTCTTCGTTTGTTCACAGCCTGGTTCAATGTTTCTCCGTAAAGCAAGTTTCCGTGATACTCATTTTCATCATTATCGTTTCTTAATTCATACGTCATCTCTTTATCTGCTTCATACTGACCAATGATTCGATCAATTTCGATGCGCGGAATTCTTACTGCTCCTCCTTTAAATTGCTTTTCTCCATTCTTTTTCTTTTTGCGAGTCAATAGTTCTTGTACAGCATCATCGTTGTTGTTCAAATCCCAATTGACCGATACACCAAGCCAGTTCTCAATCACAATATCTTCTTTTTTGGGGCAAAAAGCTTGCCAATCAACCGTTTTACCAATTATGTACCCCTCAATAGATACGCCCCTCCAACAATATGAACAATCATCAGGTGGCTTCTCAATTGGAAGTATAATCACATTTTTCCCCTGCGTGAATTCATTTTTCTAAGTAAAGGAACTAGCGAATCCATTAAACTTTTCAAATCAATCTCGTCGCTATATAGATTTCCAAATGAACGCATCGCCTCGTCCTTTTTGCCAATCAACAAGAAGTATGATGATGTTTTAGGGTCTACATCAATGACAATGCCAAGAAGAGCGCCGTCAATTCCCCAACTTAATCCAAGAGAACCATCCTCGCCTTGCACAATGTGAATTTCTGGTAAATCTAAGTCCCCATAACCCTCAAGTATTGTTTCAATTGATTCAATAATGCTTATTGTTTGCTTAACTTGTGTATCATTTTCGTGGGTCGTTATAAATTCCCTTACGCTTTTTGTGATGTCTGAAACGTTACTATCTTCTTTTGACGAGTCTACCGTTGCCAAGCTATTAATCTCATATGAATATGTTCCGCTTGGAGGAGATACGTAAACATTATCGGACGTAAACGATGATGGTTTGTTTGTCACTTCCTTTTCTTTTTCAATCAAATCATTGTTATTATTTAACGGCGACATCTTGTTCTCCCTCTGATTTGAAGGATTCTAAATTTGAAGAAAGTGCTTTTATAGTAGCCTCTGTAAATTCCGGGGATAATACCAGCTTCACCCTTGCTATCGCTTTTATCTCATGCAAATCTTCAAATTCTTTCTCTTCCAGAAAAGGAGGCGGTTCAACTATGGAAAAAGTAAGAAAAAATTCATTTCTGGTGTGGGTTATCAATAGATCGTTTACTGAAATAGGTCTTAGATTGTCTGGATTCTCCCTAGAAATTTTAACATGCTTTCCAACAACTATATCTTTACGAGCATTCACTGTCATTTTTTCCTCCAATCATTTCCAATAGCACCTCCATTATACACATAACAGATTACAATAACATTAGAATTATGTTAGGGTCAACTTTCTCATCAAATCCCCCTCATACGTGACGAATGGGGCTATTATCATTCAAGTACACACCATTTCAATTTTTTCATATATACATTCTTGACGAATTCTTCGTAATGGAAAAAGAACACCATATGCACAATAATCTTTATTGCGAAATCGTATAGGTTTTCTTCCCCCCAGCCAAGCAGATACCTTGCGCTTTATTTCTGTCATTGGCATCATATAAAAGATATTTGAAGGGGGTATGTAATATAAGAGATACTGGGCAATACTTGTGTATGTCCATCCTGGAATATCAAATGTATCAACCGATACTATCAAGTCGTCTGGACTAGTCCAAATCCGGTCAATTCCTCTCCTCTGAAATTCCATTGGAACTTCCTCAACACGCATTTCCCAATTATCAATGACCCAATCATCAATAACATGTTCAGCTTTCTCGCCTTTAGTCAATTGTTCATTCCAGTCGTACACAATATACCTCCGATTTAGTGCATATTCCGGCGAAAGAATCCACTGATTCCGAAAATAGTCGTCCACTCCGAAGAGTAAACAAGACTGGTCAAGTGATTATACATTACGTGGACGACAGGGTGCTTTCAGCGCGCAGTTTTCTTTGTGATTCGCCCTGTATTTCAATGCGGTGAGCGTTGTGCACAAGACGATCAAGGATAGCATCCGCCAGGGTGGGATCAGGAAGGCGGGCGTGCCAGGTACTGACCGAAAATTGGGTGGACTGCAGCCTATAACGATCATCAAGGATATCCAGCAAAGTTTGGGTTTCAGCCAAATGATACTTACGAGGATCTTGATTGAACCTTTTTTAGGGGATGTGCAAAAAAACTATACAGATTCATAGGCTTATCTGGTTTTCTAACATGCTATACTACATCTGTTGCCTGGTTTTCTTTAGTACTCTTAGCTAAAAAGTCTCCCTATATCAGAAAACAACTAATCTCCGCTCTTAAGAATTCAATAAATATGTCTGCTTAAGAAAAACCACAACAAATAGTCTAACGAAATAATCAGTGATTTGTAATCAGTTCAATATATATTGGAGAATATATATGATTCGGGATAATAATGGCAGACCGATCAATACCATGGAAGATTGGGCAGAGATTTTCGCCGCCGGGAATAAAATAATCCATTGGCAAGAGGGCCGTAGCGCTTATTCAATCGCTGATTATGTAACCAATCATCATGGATTGGAAAAGATCAAATCCAGGGTCGAAGAAGTATTAGGGGAAATCATAAAAATAGATCATGCCATTCCTGAAGTTGAAATTAGATTCGATGATTACGGACAAGGAAGAGTCCACGATCTGGGTATTTATGGAGAAAATAAATCGATTTTTATCGGGGTTGAATCAAAAGTTGACGAGCTGTTTGGAAATACTATCTTGGATGCATATTTGGATGCCAGCATTAAAAATATTGGCGGTGAATCTACCAAGGCTCCCAATAGAATTGAGGATTTACTGGCCCTGCATTATGGAAAACCGGATAAATCTGTTTTTAATTTACGTTATCAGCTTTTGTACTCCACCGTCGGAACAATCGAGGCCACCTATGAAAAATCAGTACTTTATATCATCGTATTTAAGACCCACTCATATGATGATATAAAGGGGATCGATAACTATCGGGATTATTTATCCTTTCTCAATTCCCTCCAGGCGGAAGAACTTCCCTGCACCCGGCAGGATTCAATGGTTCATAAAGTGATAATTGGAGGGAAAGATCTCTATACAATCTATGAACAAATAATTTGGAAACCATAACATTTGATTAATTAATCGATCCTTCGATTTAAGGCATGGGCTGCGGAAAAACAAGTCTTCAAATAGTGGGATTTCTTGAATTTACTCTATTTATGGATCGAAATTGAGGAAATTCAACATCAGTTTAGGAGTATATACAAGGAATTGTTAGTGTCCATGTATACAACATACAATTTCAAAGTATAACTTTTCAGGGCTGAAATAATTTGGTATGCTACAAATTATTCAAAAAAAGGAGTGTTTAATGTCCAAATACAGCCCGATTACTCAATTTCTACAGGAACAACCCGCTGTAAAAAGAGATTTAACTGTCTCGTTTGATACCCTGGAAAGATTATTAGGCGAGATGCTCCCTGAATCTGCCTACAAATATCGAGCCTGGTGGGCCAACGAGAGAGAAGGCAGCCATTCACAGGCCAGATCCTGGATGGAGTCGGGGTGGGAAATGGAATCGGTCGATTTTTCCAGGCTGCTAGTGAGGTTTAGAAGGATTTCCGGGAAGCAGACGGCGATGAAAAAAGCAGCAACATCGCCATCCCGAGAGATAACCATCCCATCACACCCTCTAGTAAAAACCCTCCAAAAACTTCCGGAAAGATCCGCAGACAAAGGCCGTAGAATCGTTCTGGTTTCCTGTGTCAAAAGCAAAACATCAAAAACTGCTCCAGCCCAGGACCTTTACATTTCTGATTTGTTCAAAAAAACATCTGCGTACGCAAAGCTTTTCGGAGACCGATGGTATATCCTATCCGCCAAGTACGGATTACTGGCCCCCGATCAGGTTATCGAACCTTATGAAAAGACACTAAACAAAATGGGGGTTCAAGAGCGAAAAAGCTGGGCAAAACAGGTAATGCTTGATTTGGAAAAGATTCTATCACTAAGTGATGAGGTGATTTTCCTGGCTGGGAAAAGATACCGGGAGAATCTCATAAAACCGATAGAAGAACTGGGCTGCCAGGTCTCGATCCCTATGGAAGGATTAACTTTTGGTAATCAATTAAAATGGCTTAGAAAACAGCTTGGGTAGATAAGTAGATTTGTATTAAATACAAGAAAGCCAACAAGCCTCCATTTAGTGATGGGGATTTGGTCTATATTCCTACTTTGCTGCAGACCCCCGTCACAGGACATCGATTGCACGTTGGGTGCTGTGCATGACACCATTCTCTACCGATTGTCCACAAAGGACCGTCAATTTCCCCCGGGTAATCTGGGTTAAGCCCTCTGGCAGCTGCTACGGCTGCGGTTTCCGAGATTTCCACAGCTACACCTAACCGATACAGGACCCTCATGGTGTGCACATCAGGCTTGATGTCCATAAATCGCCGATCCAGGTCTGGAAACTGCATGTTGTAAGCTTTTTCAATCAACAGCACCGACATATTGGCAATACCAGGACCAACTCCGAAGATGCTCTGAAAGACACTCTTTACTTCAAAGGCGCTTTTCCCCTGCCAGATTTGAGAGGCATCCCCATCATAAGCTGATACAATCAGATGGGTCAATTCTTTAATGGTTCTGGGGGCGTCCGTCTTGTACCTTGGTCTTTTGGGCAGCCCATCAATCACTTCGGCCAATTCTTCGATAGAAAGCAAATCAATTTTATATGGATCAAGATGGCCAAGCTGCTGATGGAGATAAAAAGGAATGGTCCAAATGATATCTGCCTTAGTTCCGCGGTCCAAGGATACAGCCAAAGCAAAGGCATAGGGATCATTCCTCACTATATCAGCAGCCTCAGGCACCAGAACGGGAAATAAACCGGCTGGATCAACTTTTTCTCCAAAAGAAAGTAATGAATCAACTACTTTGGCTTTTTGAATATCATTCATATGGATCCCTCTCTCCAGGATTATGGTGTGTTGATTATCTTTCCATATTTGTCGGTGATAGAAAAACCTCGTACGCGCAAGAAAGTATTTGACTCAAATCCGCCATTATAGTCTGGCGCAGAGATCATCTCTCCAGTAGCCAATTTACTGGCGACTGCAATCAGATACTTGGGTGGATACTTCTTCCCTGAAACAAGGACGTTATATCTGGTTGATTGGCGCATTTTAGGAATGCCCCCCCGGTCAAGTGCACGCTTTGTTAGCTGGCTTTTGGTAATTGAACAACTGTATCTACTTGATTCTCTGAAGAACTTGATTGATTTCTTCAATATCAAATTCTTCTGGATCAAATTCATCGCCTAACCACTCAATGTACGAGTCGTATTCATCATGGGCTGGGTCTTTCATTATTTCTAAAAATTCGTCGTAACCCCATACGCCACCTATGTCTTCTGGCGGACAAGCCCTTTTACCTTTGATGCAAATCGGATATTTTACATTTGAGTCAAAAGGTAGAATTTTCTCTACAACAATCTCGTGTTTCCAACTATCTCCAAAGTCGTATTCATAAGTGAGTTTGTATTTTTCGAAAGATGCAATTTGGTTCAAGCGATAGCGACGTTCATCAATCATAGGTTCCCAATCATCGGGACTGGGAATGCTGTAATAACTGCCTTCGATAATGAATTGGTGAAGATGGCTATTAGTCCAGCCCATTGCGACCTGGATAATGGTATGTAGTTTATCAAGAGCAACCGAATCTGGAACTAATAGTCTTCTCCAGATGGGCGGTTTACTATGGTGAAGAGTAATTTTGAGTTGGTAAATTGAATTGTTTGATCTGATCGACATAGACAGAAGTTCCTGTTTTATGAATTGCGGATAGGAAGGTGCCAGCTAACGGTTTGCGTTAGTGGCGGGGCGGTTTGGCAAGACTCGCTCATATTATGGCACGAATTTGCAACATACATTTTAGACGCCCCTCGGACATAGGAAATATTTCCATTGGGTATTATTGCACATCCCTGACCTGCCCCCATTATTTGTACCACTCTCTATGTTAGTCCAACCAGCTGAAAT
>CAYXQX010000225.1:0-6492 GCA_964467485.1 uncultured Porphyromonadaceae bacterium
TACCAAAATTCGATTTTACCATCAGCCAATCCTCCGGTAATAAAGCAGGAAATGGAGTTGACCTCACAATCTCCGTAAATGGGGTATTTAACACCCACAAAGTGATCTATATTCCAACCTAATTCACCTTCGTCTCCTCCATAATGTTCAAAGCCATAGGCCCATGATAATTCTGCAGATTCATCTGACCGGGAATATACACTGTCGGTAACATTGAAGAATATTTTTTTACTGTTATCTGCAGGTGTTTGTTCTTCCTGATCTTGAGTGAATTCATAATTGATGGCATAATGCCCGAATTCAGTTGGTGTATAGGCTCCTTCAACATTCATAGTGTCGAGAATCAGAGGTGATAACCAGCTGTTTTCAGCAGTTCCTTGAAAAACAGACTCATTATTTTTTGTGATGTCCACTGTATAAGTGACATTATCCTGATCCATTTCACCAAAGTTCGAAACACTTGATTGGAAATTTGTGAATGAACCGCCAACCTGGGAAATAGGAATGTCGTGCATGAAACTTTCCTCAGTTTCCTCAATTCCATCATCCCATTCCAGCTTGAAGTGCTTCAGCTGAAGATCATTGTCATATGCTTCTGATAAAGTAAAATCATCGATAACCCAAAAGTATAGTGTTGTTTCACCCCAATGGATTTTGATAATCACTTCAGGAGCACCGGCAGCAACTTCTGAGATATTTGCTTCATAGACAACTGGTTGACCTGGAGCAGCATCATTTGGACGATCTTTATGCAGAGTCCCAAATCCACAGTCGAACACAGCCCAATGAACACCGGCATCACTAGATACATGTACTTCATTAGCTCCATCGCCACCGTTCATGAAATGTTGTTCAAAACGCAAAACAACTGAGCTTTTATCACTAAAATCGAAAGTTGGGAAAACGATACTGTTATTAACTACTGTGCGTGGATCTTTGAAATTATTGTATTTGTTTAATTCCAGAGCAAGGTGCCCGTTTACCTTTGAAGTGGATTGGAATGGCGGTTCAGATGTAAACTCAGCTATAATACTATCGTTGGCTATCCATTGCCAGTTATAACCGGTGTCATCAGGATCTTCCAGGTAGTAACCATCGGGTAAAGTATATCCTCTGGGATCATCTGGATTGCTCCAGTCAAAATCTTCATAAAAGAAAACCTCGCCATTTCCTTTTAAATTGCCGCTAGTGTTTTTTTGTTGGGCAAAAGAAATAGTTCCTGACAATAAGAAAAGTGCAATAAGTAAGAGTATAGATTTTTTCATATACATAAGAATTTAATGATTAATACAATTTTGCTTGTTCCTCTTGATATTGGTCTGTAAAATTAATCAGCAGGCATTACCATGCAATTAATTATGAAAAAAAATGCAAGTATTTTGTTAAGCAACTCAAAAGTTGTCTAAACTAACTCTTATATAAACAGGAAGGTGGTCTGAGAATCCCCCATGATATTTTCTGCCTCCGTAAGTTTTGTTAGGACGTAAGTCTCTGTATTTTGAATTATAAAAGAGCATCCAATCTTTAGAAAAAACTGTGAAGGAATCAGAAACAAGACTTATCCCTTTTCTACTTAATTGTAAGGATTCGCTGACTAAAATCTGATCGAATAATAGCCACTTACCTCTGTAATTAAGGCTGCCTCTTCTTTCCTGATATGTTTTCCAACCTTGATTGTATAGAATCCCGGTTTTTGATTTTTCCTTGTCCAGTATTTTCTTTATTGGAGTGCTTTCAGGATCACAGTTGAAGTCGCCCATCACAATAATCTTGGGGCTTGTTTCTTCTTCCACAATTACCTCTATATGTCGCTTTAAGGTTTCAGCTGCTTCTATTCTTTTAGAGATGGTTTGTTGAGCTCCTTCCCTCCTGGAGGGCCAGTGATTAATGAAGAAATGAGCACAATCTTCATTTTTTAAATATGCTTTAACATGTAAAATGTCTCTGGTTTTATCACTCAAATCATCCAGAAAGCTTACACTATGACTTTGGTGTTCTGTTTTTGTAATGATATCCTTTCTGTATAAGAAACCTACATCTATACCTCTTTCATCCGGGGACTCTTCGTGGATTATTCCAACCTCGTTCTCTGTTAGGCCCAGGGCAACTACTAAATCTGCAAGTACTTTGCGATTTTCAACCTCAGCCAGTCCAATGGCCAGAGGCATAGGTTCTTCAATAGCTTTAATAACTTTGGCTAAGCGCTGCAGTTTAAGAACATATCTCTTTTCGTTCCATTTGAGATTAGAATTTGGAAGAAAATCATTATCGTTGACAAATGGCTGATCCAAGGTGTCAAAAAGGTTTTCAACATTATAAAATGCAATTTTCATCTTTACTACTTTGCGAGAATTATACTATGAGAAATATTTTTAGTTGTGCTTTGCAATCTGACAAAATAAATGCCTTGGTCAAGAGGGGTTCCGTTTTGGTTTTTACCATCCCATTGAATAGAATGGGTCCCCGGCAACTGAGATTCTGATACCAGGGTTTTTACTATCTGTCCCAGAGTATTTAGAATAACTAATTCAACATATCCTGATGATTCCAATTCGTAGTTAATATTTGTATTGAGGCTAAATGGGTTTGGATAACACCGTAATAAATCAATGTTCTGATTATTAATAGTTGGTTTAGATGATACGGCACCTGATGCAAGTTTATTAGCTAGAAGAAAATCGTCCAGATTCCAGCCACCCAGAGCATTAGAGCTGCTGCTCTGGAGCTCAAATTTAACTCTTACCTCTGGGTTACCATCAGCAATTTCAGAAATATCAATCAACTGCTCAACCCACTCAAGGTCGGAATGGCCCCGATTGGAGCTTTTCCATACCTGTTCATCATTCACAAATATCCTGGCTATATCGCTCGCACGAGTGTTTAGCCACCTCTTGTATCTTAATCCAACATCAATCATATCCGAACAATCTATTGGAGGGCTCAGAAGGTAATTGTGCACATCATTCTGATACTCTCCATTCCATGAATCACCAAGATATAATTCAAAGCCCAGATCAGTTCCCCAGCAATTTGAGCCGGAGAAAGCATTTGAAGGATCGCCGGCTTTACCTTGTGGTTGCCCAAGTTGCCAGTCGTCATGATTATTTGAGGTAGTGCCATAAGAGGCATGTGTCCACCCATTAATACCGTTTTCAAAATCCTCTTTATAGCCAAAAATATTATTAAGGGGAACTTGAAAGCTTGCCTCATAACCCTCAGAGCATAAAAGATCTAGTGACAAGTAGGACGAATAGATATTGGGGGCTTGATCACTAAGGTTTATATGAAATTCAACGAAGGCAGATTCATTTATATTGAGTTCTGAAATTTCAACCGACTCCGTTTGAGTAGAAAAGAATGGGTCTGTTATTGACGATGTTGAGATCACTTCTGAAATGCCCTGTCGGCCATTATTAATAAGTCGTAACCCTAGCATAACATTTTCACCCTTATCAATTATTCCATTCCCATTCCCATCTTCATCTCTGATAACAATTTCTTCGATTTCAACATTAGGTGTATAAGCCTCTAAAGCGAACTCTCCCTTCCAGGCAAAGCTGATTTCGTCACTTATATCAAGATGAAAGGTCAATATTTCTTCATCAGGACAATCTGGATGGAGCTTGAAAAGCAAGGTGTCTGTAGATTGTACTTCAGAGAAATGAGCTATTGGTCCAAAGTAAAGACTATCTGTGATTAAATTAATGTAAGAGCTTGAGGAAGAGACTTTAATGAAGCTACCTTCAGCTGAAATCTGTTGGTCGTTGTAAAGAGTTAACAACACTCCCGGAGTTTCACCGATATTAATCAGGCCATCTCCATTTCCTGATATTCTATTTCCTGATTCATCGCTTAGCACGAATTCTCTTAATTGTAATTCCGGAGCCGGGTCCATTTCCAGATCCATGTTGAACATACCATCATCAGAAATAGTAATTTCCCTGTTTATTGTTCTGTAACCTGAAGCTGAAATTTCAATATTATGTACTCCGGGTACTAAATACTTGTAGAAACGTCCGTATGTAGGATCAGAAAGAAGCTGGCTTATTTTACCTTGATCATTAATATCAGGAAAGTTAATATTTGCAACAAGAGCAAGACCGCTGATTTTACCGGTAATCCTTCCCGTAACACCTGACCTTTCTGCCTGTCGCAGAAGAGTTTTCATGCCTTCCAGATTTCTTTCAACCACCTGAGGTATCACATCTGAAGGGGGGGATTGGCTGGTCCACATTTCCACTGTATATGCAAAAGTATTGTGTGTAGCATACATGTAATCGCAGTATTCTCCTGCTGTGAAATACCAGTCGCCTCCCTGTCTTAATTCATAGTGATCAGTTCCACTTCCATCAGGAAATGTTATTGATTCGGCAATTTTATTTCCCAGATAGGTAAGGACGAGGGAGTCGGGGGCAGCTTCATCTGTATGAGTCCAGGGCAGTAGCACCAGGCGGCCAGATGTGTGGTAGGTCAGACTCATTACAGGCGGATACAGAGCAGCCAGGTCTCTGATGGCCTGTGTTTCAGGTTCGGAAAATCCATAAGGGCCGTGGTTACCTTCAGCTGTGTGTTCAAAGGAGTAATTTCTATTCAAATCAATACCATTGTCATTTGTGCGTCGAATATCTTCCCTGCCATCAGGATTCAACATAGGGACATACCATATTTCCATATTGTCAATCCAGTTAGTGACCTCTGCATCAATGCCATAATTATTAACCAGGAAATCAATTTGATACAATGTAGCTTCAACACTAAGAATCTCATTACCATGGTGGTTACCTACCATTAGAATAGGAGTTTCATCTTCGTCAACATCAGGATTATCAGATATTTTGATACTGCATATCTCCCTCCCAAGGTTGGAATATCCAATAGTATCCATCAGTGTTATTTGTGGAAAGGCATCTGCAATTTGTTTAAGTAGATCAATCGTTTGCTGGTGATTATGGTAATTTTCGTAGAATCCACTTTTTAATCGCCTGTCAACTAGTTCTTTAAAGCTATTAGCCAGGAACTCAACACTTCCAATCTCATTTTCAATATGCTTAATTTGCTCATTTGTGGCAATTACATCTATGAAATTGTCGATACTGGAATTAAAAACATTAACCCCTGTTTTTTCGATGTTTTTAATCAGTTTAAAATCTTTGGGATATACTCTATAAAGATTTTGGTTTTTCTCCTGTGCGAAAATACTGGAGCTTAAAACCAAAATTATTGAAATCGTGAATACAGATTTGAAAATTTTCATCAGATCTATTTAATTTATTATTCTACTTAATTACCAGTCGCCTAATATACTAATATACCAACATACCAATATACTAATATACCAACATACCAATGTACCAGCATTCGCCTCACTCCCAAATCCCTCTTCCGCACTTGCTTTTCTCCAGGGGGATGGTATAATTAAAAAACTCCAATCCTACTGTTACGCAATTATCATTGCTTATTATTACATTTACATTACTTTTTTCAAAATGGTTCAATTAATTATATAAATATGAAATCGTACAGTCTTTTTAAGATTTTATTTACCTTTATTTTAAGTCTGGTATTCTCAACTCAGCTCAGTGCCGAAAAAGGCACCCGTCTGTTGCACCAGCCTGATATATCTGATGATCTGGTAGTTTTTGTATATGCCGGTGATTTATACACTGCGCCCATTGGTGGAGGACAAGCTTCTGCTCTGACCACACATATCGGGACTGAGTCGGGGCCTAAGTTTTCTCCTGATGGTAAATATGTTGCTTTTACCGGTGAATATGATGGAAATTCAGATGTTTATGTTATTCCAAGTGAAGGTGGTATACCGGTAAGGCTTAGTTGGCATCCGGGAATGGATCAGGTTCAGGGCTGGACTCCTGATGGAAAAGTTCTGTTTAGTTCATCAAGGTTTAACTCAAACCGGCGGTCGCAACTATTTACGATTAGCATGGATGGTGGGTATCCCGAACAGCTTCCCATACCACAGATGTCATTGGCTGATTATTCTCCTGATGGTAAGCAGATTGCATATACACCTGTTAACAATGCTTTCTCCAGTTGGAAGAGATATCGTGGAGGCAGGACAACTCCTGTATGGATTATAAATATAAATGACTGGACTCATATTGAGGTCCCTCATGTGAATGCCAGCGATACTTATCCGGTTTGGATAGGCACTGAGGTGTTTTTTCTTTCCGACCGGAATCTGGATATGAGTATTTTCTCTTATAATCAGGATAGTAAAGAATTGAAAGAGCATGTTGTAAAAAAAGGTGCGGATGTTAAATATCTATCGGGGAATGGCAAACAATTGGTTTTTGCCAGGGAAGGTTATTTATATGTATATAATCCGGCTAGTTCAAAAACTACTCAGCTGGCTATAGAAGTACTTAATGATAATGCTCATATCAGGCCTCATTTCAAAACTGTTTCAAAGGAGATCAGAAGTAGTCATGTCTCCCCAAGCGGCAAGAGAGCGTTGTTTGAGGCTCATGGTGA
>CAYXQX010000226.1:0-1455 GCA_964467485.1 uncultured Porphyromonadaceae bacterium
GTTGTGAGTTGTTGTGAAATACGACAGGAGCTTGTTGGATATAGCGACAATGGTTATCTTTGTGTTAAATTTTTACAGAATGGCATCACAATTATCTCAGGCACAAATAGGGAAACGTTTACAGCAAAAACGAAAAATCAAAGGTCTATCTCAGGAAGATGTTTCAAGAATATTGAAAATCCCAAGATCCTCCCTGGCTCAGATTGAGTTGGGTAAGAGAAGCTTATCTGTTATTGAGTTGTTGAAGCTTTCCGAGGTTTTATGTTTTTCTCTTGATCAGTTTCTTTCAAATGAATATCAATTATCTGAAAAGAATATTGATGAAGTGAATGAGTCTGTAGTAGAAAAGGAGTACACCCGTGTTTCTGAGCCAAAGCTCAATATTAAAAAGTTTAAGAACGTATTGCTGTATATTCTGGCGCAATGTGCCGGAAAACCCAATGTGGGTGAAACTGTACTGAACAAATTGCTTTACTTCTCAGATTTCAATTATTATGAAACCTATGAGGAACATTTAACTGGGGCAACATATAAGAAATTGCCCTACGGACCAGTTCCTGAGGGAATAAATGAGACCCTCAATCGGATGATTGATAAAGGGTTGATCCATAGAATTAAAACTAAGTACCACGGCTATCCTCAAAATAGATATATACCGCTTGAGAAAACTGATTTAACATCAATGAGTGCAGCAGAGAAGGACATCATTGATCAGGTGATTGACAGATTCTCAGATTGGTCTGCCTCTTCTCTTAGTGATTATTCACATCAGGATATGCCTTGGCGTGCAACTAAGGAAGGTGAAGTTATTGATTATGAATTAAGTTTTTATAGAGAGACACCCTTCTCGGTAAGGACTTACATCGAGGATGTACCTTGGATAGGATTATAAAATATTTTGAATGAAACTATTTCCTATCTCAAGTTACTACCTTTAAGAAACCAATAGTCGTAATTGAAATTCACTGAATGAATCCATCCCGGGATGATTCAAAACAAGAGGTTTTCATGGAGATGTACACTCCATGTTACCAGGCATTTTCCAGGTATTGTCGCGGTATCACCGGTAACCGCGAAGATGCCCGGGACTTAGCTGGCGAGACCATATTGATTGTCTTTGAGAATCTTGATAAACTGCGCAAGAAAGATTCTTTTAAAGCCTATCTGTTTGGAGTAGCCCGCCGATTACGACTAAATCAGGTTCGCCGGAACAAATTCCGGAGTGAATACAATGAAAAGGAGGCCTGGATGCTAACCAGTGAAGAAATGGCTCCTGACCTCCATCCTGATGTGGAATTGCTCTATGAATATCTGGCCAAATTACCGGCAAAACAAAAGGAAGCTTTTCTACTATTTGAACTCTCTGGCTTTTCTATAGAAGAAATCAAAAAATTACAGGGAGGAACAATATCAGGAGTAAAAACAAGGCTTAAAAGAGCCCGTGAACAATTGCGA
>CAYXQX010000226.1:1465-6465 GCA_964467485.1 uncultured Porphyromonadaceae bacterium
GACCTGGAGGGGTCGAAGAGTGAAGTGAAAAGAAAGGAGGACAAACAATGAAAAAGAAAAAACTATTGTCCGATTTGATTAACAAGGCAAAACTGTCGAATCCTGATCATTCCTTAGGGGAGGTAACAAACCTATTGGACTCAGGGAAGAAGTCTGGTCTTCAGCACAAAAGCTCTTTTAAACCCCGAAGGATTAACACAATGTTTAAACCTTTAAATCTGATTGTTATGACACTTATTATTTCGATACTAACAGCAGTGCTACTAATTAATCCTTGGGGGGCAAGAGTTTCCGAGGATGCCGTTGCCAATAAAGAGTTGCGGGTTGAAAAAGACATCCAGGCGATTCAATATCCTGATACAAATATTCAAAAATCTGTTATTGATACTTCGGAAGAATCTAAAACTGTAAAGCCCTCAATTTTTAATAAAAAAACTGAAGAGTCATTCTACGGAGAAACACAAAATCCATTGTCAAAAGACTCAATTCAGGGAACTATATTTGAACTCTCTAAGGATCAATTAAATAAATTAGGATTTGTCATCAATGATGATGGATTTTACTATTTGAATGAACAGCCAGATGGCTCCTTGCTAAGCTTGTGGAGCAGATATGTGGGGGGTATGGGCGGTGATTGTGGTTTCGGAAGGACCAATATTTCTTATAGGTTAAAACAACTTGAGAAGTTAACTCCAACAAAGCATGATTTTTACCCTGTATTTATCACAGATAGACAAGGAGACATTTCAAGTCATTTTCCCGAGGTAAAAGTCATAAGTAAGGGAAGTTTTGACGAAAATTGTAACCAGCTAATTCCACTGTTATTCAGATATAAAGAGGTGGGTGGCTATAATAAGAGTGATATTATCCTTTGGTTTAAACCTTCATTAAGATTTCTAGAAATACTTGAAGCCATTGAACCAAGTGATCAGAGATTGATCACTATGACTGAAATGATTCTTGATTTGAATGGGGCGATTAATATCAATTATAACTTTGAGGAAGCGGTTATGATTGAGCCAATTCAGATCATTAAACTTGATCGACAAACTCTAGAATGTCTGGGATTTACTTTTTCGGAAGAGAATATAAAATTCCAATATCAATACCAGGGTGATATGTTTCATTATAGACTAGATACTAATGGTGGGGTAGCATCAGGATTTTGGGCAGTGAATAAAATAGAAAAGGTGATCGATTCTATACAGCTTGTTAATGCTCCTCCAATGTTGTTTTCGATAACGAATAGCCGTCGTAAAATGATGGTTGGATTCGAATCGATTAAGAATAGAAGTCGAATTGATGAAACAAATCCTATAATTCTGGATTTGTGTGTCCCGGTCAAAATCAATGATTATACCGGAAAAATACCACTGGAGGACTTTGTATTCTGGTTTTATCCGAATGAACATTTTTTTGATTGTCTTCCTGATAGTATTGGTGAACCAATGAAGAAAGAGTTTAATTTCCATAAGAAGGAATTGGGTATTGAAGATGATTTAATTATCGAGGACTTTGTTCCTACAAATGATAAAAAGGTTGAAGAAGTTCCTTGTGAGTATTTCCCAAGTTTCTGCGAAGGCTTACCTGGCTTAGACGATCTAAATGTTTACCCTAATCCAGCTAATGAAATGCTAAACATGGAAGTTATTCTGAGTAGAGGAAAGTCTATCGATTATCGAATATTTGATCTATCTGGTAGACTTCTTGTAGATGATATGCCAACAAGGAAATATTCCAAAGAGGGTAAATACACTGAAAAGATGGATGTAAGTGGTCTCACACCCGGGCTTTATCTTCTGGTTCTTACTGATGATGAGGGGGCAAGGATGACAAAAAGGGTAGTGAAGAATTAGGATTTTTTGTTTTCCCCAAATGTCGTTAATATTTACGGTCAACCATAAAAATTCACGTTAATTCTAGTGGTTAGCGAGTTTAGGTGTATGATTATTCAGGAAAACCTACTCATTAACGATCTTCAAGCTTTGCACAAGTTTTCCAAATTGTTTTGCGTAATCAGCCGGGTTATCACAATTTTGGAAGTCGAGGAAGTAGATTTTTTCATTCCCATCAGATGAGTCAGCAGAATCCTCGGCGTTTAAAAGCTTTATTTTTTTTACTTCCTCATCATCTATCAAGCTAATTAGTGAGAGTATTCTCTTCCCTTCTCTTTTCTCTCTTTGCCTGACCTTGGGTATCTCTTTTCCAACCCATCCTCTTTTTATACTATTCTCACTGAGGATGATAACATGTTTTTCATATTCACTGATAGCTGATTCAATTTGATCATTAAACCTTTTGCCACCTTTAATTCCCTCAGAAGCAAACCAGCACATGATACCCTCATTGAGTAAATCCTTGTAAAGCCGCTCAGCAAAGTCATTATCCTTATCCGAGAAACTCAGGAAGCAGGAATGGTACTTTTCTGCTTTTTCGTTAAAGATCAGCGGTACATTCTCTATGTAAGTCTTAGATAAACCACATCCTCTGAGGAATAGTACCGGTAAATTATTTGATTTCTCAATAGTATGATAATCGAGATAGCTTTTATGCAGGTGTTTACACGTGTCAAGGTTTTTTGACAGAGATAAATCATTGTCCCCAAACGTTGTGTGTCCAAAGGTGGTATTTTCAAAATCGGCTCCAATAAAATCAGCTCTCATCAGAAAAGCACCTTTTAGGTTTGAATCATTCAGGTTTGCATTGCTAAGATCAGCTTTGTGAAGGTTTGCCCCTGTAAGATTAGAGCCAGTCAGGTCTGTACCTCTTATGTTTGTTGATATCAGGCATGCCTGGCTTAAGTCGGCACCTGTGAAATTCGCATAGGACAATGTTGCTCCCTGAAGGTCAACTCGTTTCATTATTGAATTATTGAAAAATGCATTCTGTAGTATTGCATCCTTCATATTAGAGTCGCTGAGGTCAGCTTTAAGTAGGTCTGCCCCACTAAAGTTAGCCCTTTCAAGATTTGCGCCACAAATAGTTGCCTGTAAAAGATAAGAAATACTGAGGTCGGCATCGCTTAAATTAACCTTGTTTAGGTTAGCACCTTTAAGATCAGCATAGGATAAGTTTGCCTTTTTAAGGTTTGCCCCACTTAGATTTGAATAACTAAGTTCCGCATAGCTTAGATCAACACCAGCTAATTTTGCCTTTCCAAAATCAGTGTTACTGAGTACGGCATTACTAAGGCTTGCTTTGGAAAGGTTAGCTTTCCTGAGATCAGCACCCCTAAAGCTGGCATCGCTGGCAAAAGCCCCTCTTAGATCGGCACTTTGCAGGTTGGATTTGCTTAGGTTTGCATCGCTGAGACCTGCATCGCTTAGGTTGGCTTCTCGCAAGTTGGCTCCAATAATACTGGATTTGCTTAAGTCGGCTCCACGTAAATCAGCGCATCTCAAATCTGCATAATCAAGGTTTGCATGACTAAGATCTGCTCCACGAAGTGTTGCTCCATGAAGACATGCTCCCATCAGATTCGCATTGCATAAGTCTGCAGTGCTTAGGATAGCATTGTTGAGGTAGGATTTTAGAAGGTTAGCATCGCGAAGATTAATACCACTCAAATCGGCTTCCACCAAATCTGGTTTTACATCATGATTATTCTTCCTCCATTTATTCCATTCCTCAACACCTTGCTTTAAAATATTTAACTGCTCAGCGTTTGCCAAAATAGTATACTTTTTACATTAGTTAATATTCTGGATATTCTAAAATTATGATAATTCATTGAATCAAACAAAACAATATTGCCCAAAATGAATTAATTATCAATAGTGTAGAGTCAGATTACGATCTGTTTCTACCATGATCATTGCCCGATTTCCAACGTAGAGACAGATTACGATCTGTCTCTACAATCAATTGAATTTGTATTTTATTTCCGAATATCCTACCTTTAACTGTCCCTCCAACTAATACCTATTTATAATGATAAAAAGTGTTATAGTGTTTTTCACAGCACTATTGATCGGGTTTGGAGCTTATTCTCAAAACAAAATTTCAGGGGTCATTTTTGATGAACAAACAGGGAAGGTAGTTCAGGATGCTTTTATTATGAAGAAAAATGGCTCTGGTGTTGTATCGGATTCACAAGGCCAGTTTTCTATTGATCTCGCCAAAATTCCTGCCACACTTGTCGTCTCGCATGTTTCATACGGACAATCAGAAATAGAACTGACTGAGTGGCCTGATGGCATGCTGATTATCAGGATTCAAAGAATGATCAGCAATCTGCAGGAGGTACAGGTCACTGCCGATAGGATGAGGATCCTGACAGAGAAGGATGATTTTTCACTCCAGGACTTTGCGATCGATTCCACTAATATATGGATGTTGGGATATATTAATAACAGACCAAAACTGGGAAGGTTATGGCTGGCAAATCTTTACGGAGATACCATAAGGTCAATACCTGTGAGTAAACCAGAGAGTTTTTACAGGGATATCTTCGGAAATGTTCACTTGATGTATGAGGACTCAGCTTACCAGCTTTATGGCACTCCAGATACTATTGTCCTGTATCCTCCCCTGTCGAGGAATGAGTTTCGAAGGATAATTGATCCTATAAAAGAATATTATGCGGGTAAACTAATATATCAGACTTACTTACCTTTCCAGGAAGGCTTGCATACTTATTACTATTCTCAAACAGATTCCATTCCCAAATTTCTTACATGTATAAGGGATACAACCATGGAGGATATACAGGAATATGAGTATGTATTTGGCCATGCAGGTAGTGTGCTCGCAGTACTCCGAGATTGGCCAGCTGGGGTATTAGGTAAATTGAGAATCCAATTAGCTATGATGAGGCGTCTTGAGAATCAGGATTCTCAGGTTTTCAGGGCTATAACGACTCCTTTGATTGGCGCTAGGAATAGATTGTATATTATTAACCTTTATAAAGATTCCTTGCTGATTTACAATAAGGATGGGGTATTTATTGATTCAAAATCAATTTCCTTTCATAAAGATTATGAGGTATTGAAAGGGGTTAA
>CAYXQX010000227.1:0-6440 GCA_964467485.1 uncultured Porphyromonadaceae bacterium
GGCATTTCTGAGATAAGAAAAGATGTTAGTTCCATATCCCTTAAAAATTCAAAAATATGAAAAAGCTTGACTCTTGGATCCTTAAAATTTGAAAGGACATACAAAGCTGAAAGTGAATCCAGGACAAAAAGATGTAACCCTGCGGTCTCTTTCACCTTTCTGATAATGTTCTTTGTTACATTGAGCCAGTCCCCACTTGGATTCATTTCAGTGCCTACAATCTCTTTTCTAAGGGCTCCCAGGTCAGATATAATCAATGCCCCTTTTCCCAGGTCTTTTATTACCTCTATCTGCTCGTTAAGTTTTGATATCTCTGAGATAACCACAATATTCACTTTTGACATATCTAGGTTCATGTTTATCATATGATTTATAAGGGAACTATATGACTGCTCAAGTGAGATGTACAGCCCAATCCTGCCTTTTAATGCTTCCCTGTAAAGTATGTTGAAGGTTATTGATGATTTCATCGTTCCTGCTGATCCTGCAATTAGTGTAACATGACCTACGGGAATGCCCCCTTCCATTTTTTCATCAAACCCCTCTATATAAGTAGAAATTCTTTGGATGTCCTTTTTGTTGGATATTATTTTTTCAGCCATTTGTATTTCAATCTATTTTACATAACAATACTTTTCAATCTTTCCGTTCTTTGTGCCTACAATTATTGATTTATTATTTTTATCTTCTATTATGGAGGTGCTTGTGACCATTCCATCTGTCTTAATCTGCCAAATCTTTTTAGCATTATATTCTCCAACATCATTAGAGATAACATCCTGATAATGGCCCCTCTGTTGTGTGATTGATGAAATTCCAGGGATGTAATTAAGAGTGAATTCACCCTCTGCGTCAAGTATGTAAAGAGTAGAGTCTAGTGATCCGAAAATAACCTCCATCTTTCCATCTTCATCAATGTCATTGATTAAAGGGGTGGAGACAATCCAGAAATCAGCCTCAAAATCCCATATCTTATTTCCGTTGTATGATACACAGTATACCTTGTCATCCGAGCATCCAAATATAATTTCCATTTTTTGGTCCTTGTTTATGTCTGCTACTGAAACTTTTGAGGAAATGCCGCCTTCAGTTTCGAAACGCCATTTTAAAACACCTTCCTCATCTACAACATAGAGATTTCCGTCAGATGATCCAAATATAATAATCTGATCATTCTCTTTTTTCATATTTACAACCACAGGTTGGGCTGTGATCTTCCCTTCTGTTTTGAATTCCCATACTTTTTCACCTTTAATATCAACACAGTACAGATACCCGTCATTTGATCCAAAAAGGATACAACTACCCTGTTTTTTTTCTATAACTGAAGGAGGGGATTCAATTTCTGATCTTGCCTCAAACTTCAATTTCATTTTCCCTTCTTTATTTAGGACATATAGAAAATGATCGTTTGAACCGAATATTATATCCTTTTCATTGTTACCATCAACATCACAGATTAAAGGAGTTGTCCTTATAATGCCGCCTGTCTTGAATTTCCATATAAACTCTCCGTTGATGTTAATTGCATAGAGAAAACAATCCTCTGATCCAAAGAGAATTAATGGTATTTCGCCATTGTTTGAGGTATAGATTGAGGGAGTAGATGTTATACTGGTTAATGCTTCCTTATCCATAAACAGTTTTTCTGTGTCTGAAAAATTATCTTTTATATTATATTCCCACTTGACTTTAGACTGGCTGTTTAATGCATATAAAGTTCCGGCCTTTGTTCCAAAAATCAAGTAGATTTGTCCTTTATATGAATAACTCAAGGGGGGTGCAAGTATCTCAGAGTAGGTATCAAAAACCCACTTCCTTTTAATCCAACCCTCTTTTTTCCCCTGAATAATATTCAGGGTGTTTCTCAAAATCCCCATCCTTTTTCAATGTTCAAAATTAGGCAGAGGGTATATAAAATTTTCTATTTGATCGTTCTGTTTAAATTATGGATGTTCATTCTAGGCTGTTCAAAATAGGATGTTTTTGGTATTACTTGTGAAAAAAGTATAATTCTAACTTTTAATTTACAAAACGAACAGTCAAACGAGCAGTCAAGAAGTGGACTTAAATAATCTTAAAGGGAATGTTTTGTTTATAGCCTATGCTGACTTTTCTTTTACTATCTTTAATTGTGCTATTTGATTCGCATATAGGGCATATCATTTTAACCTCTAACTTACTTTTATAAGTATATGTTACAAAAGATTTAAATATTAGTTATTACTTCTTATGCATATGGTTAAAGTTCAACTAAAAGTCTGGGGCTACAGATGTGAACGGTGCAAACATGAGTGGATTCCACGAATTAAGATAGATAAAGAACCTATTATTTGTCCAAAATGTAAAAGTCCCTACTGGAATAAACCAAAGAAAAACAAATCGAAGAAAGCTTAAGCTATAATAAATATATTTCTTTCTTTATAGTATTATCATATTCTTTATAGTATTATCATATCTTACCTGTTACTACTACCACACACCACTTTTGAAAAACGGGATTAACTATATGATTTAGTTCGGTAGATGTGTAAGGTGTGTGTTGTTCCTGATTGTAGAAAGTGATACTTAAAATTAGTTACATCAAAATTTACTCTTAATTACTTCTAAATACTTTTAATTACTTCTAATATGGTTTATTGCATTAAAGAGTAACGTCTAAAACAAATACTTTTAAATACTTACAATTACTTCTTATAAGTAAATGGATGCAACTCAAATTAAATCAATTATTGAAGGTGGAGAAAATCAAGAAGTAGAGTTTAAACAATCATTTCATAGTGCTCAAGAAATCAGTAAAGCAATTTGTGCTTTTGCAAATACTCTTGGAGGAATACTTTTAATTGGAGTTACTGATAAACAAAAAATATTAGGATTATCTAAGAATACAGATATAATTCAACAACAAGTTTCAGCAGCAAGTCAATCCATTTCACCAGTTCCATTAATTTCAATTGAAGTTCATACATTTGAAGCTAAAAAAATAATCGCAGTCATTATTCAAAAATCTCCAGATAATGCATATAATACATTTCATGGAGCCATTTATTTAAGAATTGGAAGCACAACTAGAAGAATTGATGGACAAACGCATCTTGAATTTTTAAGAAATAGACAAATTTTATCCTTTGATGAAAATTTTGAATTATCAAGTACAGAAGAAGATTTAGATATTGAGAAAATAAAAGCTTATTTAACAGAGAGAAATCAATTAGATTTTCTTAAAACTCATTCATTACAAGAATTCTTATTAAGTTCAAAGCTAGCCTCAATTAATGGGAAATTAAAGATTAAAAATCCTGCACTTCTTTTATTTGGAAAAAACCCAGTACAATTTATCCCTCAAGCAGAGATTAAATTAGTTCAATTTTCAGGTATTGAAGCAGTAAACATAATTGCACATAAATTAATACAAGAAGATTTATTACAATCTATAAATCAAACAGTTGCATTTGTAGAAAAAACTATTTCAAAGGCAATTGAAATTAAAGATACTGCAAAAAGAACTGAAATATATGAGTATCCCCTTAAAGTAATTAGAGAAGCGATTGTTAACGCAATAGTACATAGAGATTACTTTAGTAGAGATGCGATTCAAATATATGTGTTTGATGATAGAATAGAAATAACCAATCCAGGCTCTCTTCCTAGTAATTTACCAAAAGAAATGTTTGGAACAATCTCCGTACAAAGAAACCCGGTAATTTATAGATTTTTAAGAGATATGGGATATGTAGAAGGACTGGGAACTGGTATTCCACGAATGAAAAATGCTATGCGACAAGCAGGACTGTCAGACCCTGAGTTTAAAATATCTGAAAGTTTCTTTAGAATAATTTTGTACAATCAAAAAGGATCTAAAAAACCAATTGAATCACTTAAAGATTTAAGTTTAAGACAAAAGAAAGCTCTAGAATACTTAAAAAAACAAAAATCAATCAAGGCACACACCTATGCAGAAATAAATAAGATTTCACACGCTACTGCAGTGAGTGATCTTAACGAACTCATAGATTTTGAATACATAAAAAAAATAGGTTCATACAAAGGAGCATATTATGTATTGAAAGAGGAAAAGCAATGACTTGCTATTCTCATTCTCGGATTTCTACCTTTGAACAATGCAAGTACAAGTATAAACTACAACATATTGATAGAATTAAAGTAGAGGTTCCTACAACTGTTGAAGCTTTTATGGGTGATATAGTTCATAGAACTTTAGAAAAGTTGTTTAAGGATCTTAAATTTGAGAAACAGAATAGCAAGGAAGATTGTTTGAAATATTTTAATGAACTATGGTCTAAAGAATGGACTGATGAAATTCTAATTGTTAAGAAAGATTTGACTTCTAATAATTATAAGTTGATGGGAGAGAAATATATTTCTATGTATTACGATCATTACACTCCTTTTGATCAGATGACTGTTTTAGGATTAGAGACTCAAGACAGAATGGCTTTGTCTGATGGCAATCAATATCATGTTAGAATCGATAAATTAGGTTGTGTTGGAGATACATATTATGTCTGTGATTATAAGACTAATTCTCGAATGAAAGATCAGGAAGAAGCAGATTCAGATAGGCAACTTGCAATGTATTCTATTTGGGTAAAAAATAAATTCAAAAATGCTAAGAAAGTTGTATTGCTTTGGCATATGTTAGCTTTTGATAAAGAAGCAACTTCAGAACGATCAGAGGAAAAATTGGAAAAGTTACATTCAGAGGTTGTTGAACAGATTAAAAACATTGAATCTTGTTCTGATTACCCAACTAATGTAACTGCTCTTTGTGACTATTGTGTATTTCAATCAATGTGTCCTTCATTTAAGCATGAAGCTGAGATTGAAGAGAAAAGTGTTGAAGAGTTCAAAGACGATGAGGGTGTTAAGTTAGTCAATGAATATTCCGAACTTGACAATTTAGAAAAAGAAACTAAAAAGAAAAAACTAGAATTAAAAACTAAACTTATTGAATTTGCAAAACAAAAAGAAATAGATGTTGTTTATGGTTCTAACAAAAAAGCATCTGTTAAATCATATGATAAAGTTGTTTATCCCGAAGACAAAGCAGACTTTATAAAACTCATAAAAGATAAAGGATTATATGATGAAATCAGTATGATTTCATATCCAAGATTAAACTCACGTATACTAACAAAAGAAATTGATCAGGAAGTAATTGACAAAACTTCAACTGAAACTGATTATAGGATATCACTGTCTAAGAAGAGAACTGAGGAGGAAGAATAATGGCACAAAACAATGGCACTTTAGGATTTGAAGCAAAGCTTTGGAAAGCTGCAGATAAGTTGAGGAATAATATGGATGCAGCTGAGTATAAGCATGTTGTTTTAGGCTTGATATTTCTAAAATACATTTCTGATAAATTCCAATCTATTTATGATAAATTATCTTCAGAAGAATATGCTGATCCAGAGGATCCTGAAGAATACAAAGCACAAAATGGTTTTTGGGTTCCTAAAAATGCAAGATGGACTTTTATTCAATCAAAAGCTAAAATGCCTGAAATTGGAAAATACATTGATACTGCAATGGACTTAATTGAAGCTGAGAATCCAAAACTTAAAGGTGTTCTTCCTAAGAATTACAATCGTGCAACACTTGATAAGAGGAGACTTGGAGAGCTTGTTGATTTGATTGGGGATATTGGACTTCAAGAGAAGAAAGGAGAAGATATCTTAGGAAGAGTATATGAATATTTCTTAGGTCAGTTTGCAGATGCAGAGGGAAAGAAAGGAGGAGAGTTCTATACTCCTGAAAGCATTGTCAAGACCCTTGTCTATATGCTCAGACCTTACAAGGGAAGAGTATACGACCCCTGTTGTGGTTCTTCAGGAATGTTTGTACAATCTGAAAAATTTATTGAAGCCCATTCTGGTAAAATCAATGATATTTCTATCTATGGTCAGGAAAGCAATCCAACTACTTGGAAACTTTCAAATATGAACCTAGCTATTAGGGGCATTGAGGCAAACATTAAGTTGGGAGATACATTCCATAATGATTTGCATAAAGATTTGAAAGCTGATTTTATTATTGCTAATCCACCGTTTAATATTTCTGATTGGGGTGGAGAACATCTTCAAGATGATATCAGATGGAAATATGGTGTTCCTCCAACAGGGAATGCGAATTATGCATGGATCCAACATATGCTCCATCATTTAGTACCAAGAGGTGTTATGGGAACTGTTCTTGCAAATGGTTCAATGTCGTCTAATACTTCATCTGAGGGTGAGATTAGACGAAAAGTTATCGAAGCAGACTTAGTTGACTGTATGGTAGCATTACCGTCTCAATTATTCTTTAACACAATGATTCCTGCTTGTCTTTGGTTTCTGAGAAGAGGAAAGACTAAACGGCAGGGAGAAGTTTTGTTTATTGATGCTCGAAATATGGGTGAGATGATTTCAAGAAGA
>CAYXQX010000228.1:0-6396 GCA_964467485.1 uncultured Porphyromonadaceae bacterium
AATTATATTCATTCTAATAATGGTGTTGGTATAGAAATAAAATCAGATATAAACAGGCGCCTCGATGATATTAGTAATGCTGAAATTAATTTTCAAACTTTTTCCTCAAGCTCAGGTTTTGGAGGCGGTGGTGGTGGTAATGGACCTGGTAGCCGTGGAGGTGGCGGTGGATTCGAAAGTTATATGGGTATAGGTACCCAAAGCGAACAGGTGCTTATTAAAGGCCAGGATTTTGAATTAATGAAGAGTGTTGCTGAGGATATGCAATACTACCTTGAAGAGCTTACCAGTATCTCATCAGTTAGTTTGAGTGTGGCTTCAATCCGACCGGAAGTCCATATGGTTTTTGACAAGGGGCAATTAAGTGAGAGAGGAGTACCACTCAACAATGTGAGTTCCGAATTAAGCTCTTTTCCCTCAGAAATCAATTCTGGTGCAGTATTTAAGGAAGGAACAGAAGAATACGATATAATCATAAAAATGGATGTTCCCGAGGAGGAGGAGGAAAGAAGCATGGAGGAACTCAAGGAGCTCGATATTCAATCCACAGAAGGAGCCACATATGAATTACAGGATTTGGGCCGTGTTTTCTTTTCCAGAGGGATGGCATCCATAGACAGAGTAAATCAGGAGAAAGAGATAGATATCACCTATCAGTTTGATAGTGAGGTGAATAATGTTAAGGCTTTGCTGGATGCTGCACGTCTTGAGGTTGATGAATTGGTTGCTGGGATGAGTATCCCTGCTGGAGTAGCTGTTGCAGTTGTACATGAAGAGAATGAGTTTAAAGACTTCTATTTCCTTATAGCTGCTGCTTTTATCCTGATTTTCATGATCCTGGCTGCTGTATTTGAGTCATTATGGATACCTTTTGTATTATTATTCACTATTCCATTGGCAGGTATTGGAGCCTTTTTGGCACTCATCTTCACAAAAAATTCACTTTTAAATGCTAACACTTTAACAGGTTTTATAATATTGCTCGGGATAGTTGTAAATAACGGTATCATCCTGATTGACTACACCAATATCTTAAGGAAGAGTGGATACAGAAGATCCAGAGCTCTTATGACTGCCGGGCTTGCCCGGGTTAGGCCAATATTGATAACTGCTGTCACTACAATGGTAGCAATGCTTCCTTTGGCTATGGGTAATGCTGAATATGTCAGTTTGGTGGGAGCCCCATTTGCAATTACTGTTATTGGTGGCTTATCGGTTAGTACGATTCTAACTCTGATTTTTATTCCCACTCTATATTCTAGTTTTGAGAACAGTCTGCATTGGATTGGTAGTTTGAAATGGCTCCTGAAGATTATTATGATTGTTGTAGTAGTTGGATTGGGTGTATATGTTTATTTCACTGTTGAAACTTTCCTCTGGCAACTGGTTGGAATCATGCTGATTGTTATTGGAGTACCTGCAGTAACATGGTTCTTACAAAACAGCCTGAAAAGAGCTACGGCTAAGGTTTTATCAGATGATGAGCCAATCCGGATTAAAATCCGCAGTCTGGTAAAAATATACGACAGAGAAAACCGCTTTACCAGGGAGTTGAATGGTGGAAAAGCTATCAGAAAGCGAAAGGTTAAGGATAAGACCTATTCCAGATTAAAAGATTTTAGTGAATTGGTTTGGCAAATTCCATTAATGGGATTTCTTACCTATTTCGTGTATTTCTATCTGGAGTCAGGTTTCTGGTTTTTCGTCCTCAACCTAATAGTATATTTGATAATTCTTGGAATCTGGTCTCCGATTGGTAAGTATTTGAGTACACGTACTAATAGGGGTAGGAAGATCTCTCGCTTTATATATCTTCTGATACTCTGGGGATTTCCTATGTTTTCATTAGTGTTATTCCAGTTACGTTGGGAGAATATTGCCCTTGAGATTCTGATTGCACTAGCATGGCTATTCGCATTAGTTGTTTTTGCTTCATCAAAAAAATTGAAAAGAGAGCAAATAAATGTGAACCGTATTTCAGGAAGATTTGGTCTTTTACGACGAGGGTTTTACAGAATGGTGCTTTCTATTCCTATTATTGGAAAGCAGAGAAAGCCTTTCAAAGCACTTGGCAGTGTAACCATGGAGATAAGTGAAGGGATGATAGGACTTCTTGGTCCAAACGGCGCCGGGAAAACTACTATGATGAGAATTATTTGTGGAATTCTGGAGCAGAGTCATGGTAAGATATGGATTAATGGTGTTGACACTCAGGAGAAGAGAGAAGAATTACAGGGCCTAATTGGCTATCTCCCTCAGGAATTTGGTATGTATGAAAACATGACTGCAGGTGAATACCTGCATTACCAGGGGATGCTTAAAGGAGTTAAGGATCCTGTAATCCGTAGTGAAAGAGTGGAGTATGTTCTGAAATCTGTACATATGTTTGATCATAAGAATCATAAGATAGGCAGTTTTTCGGGAGGTATGAAACAACGGATTGGGATTGCCCAGATTCTTTTACACCTGCCTAGGATTTTGGTTGTGGATGAACCTACAGCCGGACTTGATCCAAGAGAGAGGATACGTTTCAGAAACCTCTTGGTTGAATTATCACGACAGCGTGTGGTGATATTCTCTACTCATATTATTGAGGATATATCAAGCTCATGTAATCAAGTGGCTGTACTCAATAAGGGTGAACTTAAATACTTTGGTGTGCCTCAGGAAATGGCAAATATTGCAGAGGGCCATGTTTGGCAGGTGGAGGTTGGAATTACTGAATTCGACGAAATTTCCACCAAATATAAAGTGGTGCATCATATGCGAGATGGGAAAAATATACGTGCAAGATTATTAGCAGAGAATAAACCAATGGATGATGCTATTCCCGTAAGACCGCTATTGGAGGATTCATATCTATGGATGCTTGGTAAAAAAATGAAGGGACAGAACTAATGGCGACAAGCAAGATAAAGATAACAGTCGATTGGATACTTAGGATGATCCGCTATAACCTTAAGATAATTTTTGCTAATAAATTTATCTGGTTTCTTATTGCGGCCCTGGGATTCTTCATATCGGTAACCCTGATTACCCTGTTCAACGGGGGATTGATTACATCAGGCACCATTTTTAACCTACTCTTGTTTCCAGGTCTCTTACTGATCTTTTATCCTACAGCTTTTGGTATACAAAATGACGAGGATACCCGGATATTAGAAATACTTTTTGGAATTCCTGATTACCGCTATAAGGTATGGCTGGTGCGCCTGATATTGATCTTTATGCTCGTTTTTGGAGTTTTAGTTCTGTTATCAGGATTCAGCTCCTGGGCTATTGTGAAGTTCGATGTATTTACCATGGCCTATTACCTGATTCTTCCAATTTTCTTCTTAGGATCACTGGCATTTCTCCTTTCAACAGTTATTCGTAATGGTATTGGAACCGCTGTTGTAATGGTTATTATAGGGGTCATATTCACCTCAATAGCAGGTGCAATCGAAAACAGTAAGTGGAATATTTTTCTTAATCCTTTTGACATGCCACAAGAGATCAGTGAAGCCGCCTGGATGTCGGTTATTCATGATAATCATGTTATACTGATGGTGGGAATTATTATAACAATTTTGGGAGGCTTGTTGAGCTTGCAGAAGAGGGAGAAGTTTATCTAGGGCTTTATTTTACTTTTTACCTGTTCAATGCGGTCCCGGGTCTCCGCCCGGGATGACAATCACTTTATCCTACAGTGTTGGCCATAGAAAACGTCATCCTCGGACTTGATCCGAGGACCGGATGGCAAGCTTCAGAAGCTGTTCCCTTATTTGGTATAATATTGGATCATATCCAAAATAGTCTGCCGGCAAACAGGACAATATGGATCGTCGAGGCAGTTCATTTTGCATTTCTGCGTTGGGCTGTAAATTCCTTTAGCCGAATACATACCACCTTCGAAGGCTCCTAGTACTCCATTATATTCAGGTATGCGAGGTGTTGGAATAGGTGTGCCCGGCTTGATCATTTTCTTCCACTTCTTGTTGAAGTTAACCAGGGTGGTCACGTTTGGCTGGATAGGTTCATACTTTATGTCAACATAATCACCGTATGAAACATCACTGGAATAATATTCATCAGCTAGCCAGGTAAAATTATGGCCAAACTCATGTAGCCAAACATCAATTGATCTAGGGTTGAATGCGGAAAAGGTTCCGTAGTAATTGTAAACTCCGCCGCCGCCATATTTATCAGTATTCACCAGTATGATAATCAGGTCGTAAGGGGCATTAGCTGCAATATCCCTTACAGATTTTATATCACTGGTCATTAGGTATCTCTCTGAATCAAAAGTGTAGAAACTAGTGTTAAGTATGGTTTCAGTCCAGATATTTTTACCGGGAATATCAGTTCCTGATTCTTTGCTTGGCGATTCAACTACCCAGATATTAAAATCCTCTTCATGAGCATCAAATGGATCGGTTTCAAAAAGGGCATCAGAAAATGCTGAAGCTGCCTGTCTGAATTTGCCCATCTCATCTTTAGTGAATCCATCTGGCAGAAATACTACATCGATTTTATTTGCCGGATCACCGGAGTTGTGAACCATATAGGATTTGTAATCAGGACCCTGACCCTCTTTAATGAAGTAATCATCAGGATTAATAGGATATTCAAACACCTTATTCAATTTGGTGGTTCTATCCCGGCTGTATAATTCAATAATTACTTTGTTTTTTGGAAAAGGGATCAGAACGGTTTCATAATAACATCGTTGAAGCTCTTTTGCTTCTGCTGTTGTTTGCCATTCACTAAAAAGACCAGCGTAGCCACGGGAATAGATGAGCTTATTGGTTTTGGCATCCTTTACTTCAACTTTGTATTCTCCCCATTGAAATGGATCTATAAGACTGTTTTTAGGCCCCGACCATTTTCCTTCTTTTATCATTTGCTCGAAAAAAACTTCTTCAGTATCAATTGTGCCACACCTGTTATAGTCGAACCTAAGAGTATTAGGGGTAAAATAATCGGAATAATTAACCTGGCCCAGAACTATTACCGGCAGGAAAAGCAGTACTATTATAATCTTTTTCATTTTGATGAGGTTTAATTGATGTTTTTAAGCCTAAAAATTCTGAAGAGCAAAATTACATTGTATTTTTGTTAAATCCGAATGAGGGTATTGAAGAATTATCAAGTCCTTTTCTTATTTTAAGTTGGAACTATTTTATTGTAAATTGAAGAACTAATTATCTATAAAATGCAAATAGCTAGAGAAATACCTGAGTTAGGGGCAATGCAGAAATTAAGCCTCAAGGTTCAAGACCTCTTATTGGATTGGGGTTTATCGGATGTGTTGTCTACATGGCTACACCTTCTGATAGGAATAATCATCATTGGAGCAGTTGCATTGATTGTTGATCTTATTACCAAACGGGTGATAATTTCAATTATCACCCGCATAGTCAAAAAATCCAAAAATGATTACGATGATATTATCCTGGAGAAAGGTGTCTTTACCCAGCTCGCACACATTGCTCCTGCCTTAGTAATTTATTATATGCTGCCGTCGATTTTGCTTAGTTTTCGTGATGCAGTAGGATTTCTAGAGCACCTGGTCATTATCTATATGATACTTATTGGAATTACTGTAATCATAAGGTTTTTAAATGCAATAAATGAAATTTACAATCAAAGGGAGATCTCCAGTCAGGTACCTATAAAAGGATATATTCAGGTAGTTCAGGGACTTATAGTCATTGTTGCGATTGTATGGGTTATGAGTGTGGTTTTTGGTTTTGAATTCAAAGGGTTTTTTGTCGGTTTGGGTGCTTTTGCTGCAGTTCTGATATTAGTATTTAAAGATACCATTTTAGGTATTGTAGCTTCGGTTCAGATCAGTGCCAATAAAATGATGTCAATTGGTGATTGGATTAGCATGCCTTCCAGAAAAGCAGATGGAACGGTAATGGACATTACTGTTACTAACGTTAAGGTTCAAAACTGGGACAAAACTACTGCTTCAATTCCAACTTATGCTTTTATCTCAGAGTCTTTTGATAATTGGAAAGGAATGGAAGATTCAGGTGGGAGAAGGATTAAGCGGTCCATTAATATCGATATGGAAAGCGTGAAGTTCTGCACACCGGCGATGCTTGAGAAGTATGAAAAACTTCAGATGATCAACGAGTATGTTAAGTCGAAGCAAGTTGAAATTGAGGAGTATAACCATAATCTTCAGGTTGATTTATCACAGCCTGTTAATGGCCGTCGAATGACTAACCTGGGAACTTTTAGGAAATACCTGGAATCCTACCTGCATAATCACCCAAAGATTCATAATGATATGACTTTCCTTGTACGGCAGTTACAGCCTACCGACAAAGGAATCCCAGTTGAGATTTACGTTTTTAGTACTGATCAGGCCTGGGCTAACTATGAAAGCATTCAGGCTGATATCTT
>CAYXQX010000229.1:0-3247 GCA_964467485.1 uncultured Porphyromonadaceae bacterium
TTCAGCCAGATAGACTACCTAATTCCACATCAAACATCGAAAAGTGCAATAATATCAGGGTCAAAACATTATGCGAATTATTTTGGAGAAAGACCCGGACAGGTGGTGATCAACATCAAGGAGTTTGGAAACACAGCCTCTACTTCCCACTTCCTGAGCTTATATACTTTACTTAATGAGGGTAGATTTAAAAATGGCGATAGAATCATGCTCCTCTCTTTTGCATCAGGACTAATTATAGGTGTGGTGATTTTTACAATGAATAATATGCTTGAAAGATATGGGAACTAAAATTGAAATGGTTTCTACTGTACCCCTTCCTGGCATAAAAACTATCAGAGGGACATTATGGCTTTCTAAAAAGGCTGCAAAACTGTGCCTGGCCGAAGCCGGCATAGACCCAAAAGAGTTGGAATTAATAATATTTGCCGGGATGTATCGGGATAAACATATTGGAGAACCATCCATTGCATCATTATTGCAAAAAGAAATTGGAGCAAACCCTCATCTGTTCCCCTTGGATAAAAGAACCTTTTCTTTTGATGTAAATACCGGAGGATGTGGCATACTTAATGCTATCGAGATAATGGATGGCTTCATCACTACAGGCCAATTATCAACAGGAATGATAATAACGGGCGACTCAGAACCATTCAAAGGTTTGTCAGAATCCTATAATTTTATCCCATCAGCTTCAGCTCTTATTCTAAGCAAATCAGAAGGAAATGAGGACTTTAAGATGATCAGGAATTTTTCTTATCCTCAATATCTGAATTCCTTCAGAAGCTATATTTCCTGGAAAAAAAGAATTGGCAGGAGAAAAAACCGAAATATTCTGGTGCTTGAGCAGTCTAATACCTATCTTCAGGAATGTGTTGATTGCAGCATTGAATCGTTACATAGCTTTTTAAATGAAGCGGGTTTGTCTATTCAAGATATTGACTTTTTAATCCCCTCGCAGAGTCCTGCAGGATTTCCTGCAGAATTAGAAATGGCACTGGATAATTCTGTTAATGTTATAAAGACCAATGGCAACCGGGGAGAATTACATACTTCCGGCCCTTCAGTCGCCCTGAAGAGAATCTTCCAAGAAAAGGAATACATAAATGCGAAAAATATACTATTCCTCACTGTGGGTGCAGGAATTAACAATGTTATTGCCTGGTACGGGAAGTAAAATCCTGATTGTTTAACAAGTACAAAATGAGTAAAGTAGATCATCTCGATAATATCACCTCCTATCTTAGCCGAAATGCTTTGAGATTTCCTGACAAGCCTGCTATCCTCCACCCCCAAACAATCTCATTTAAGGAATTGGATAAGGAGGTGGATCGTTTTGCCGCCGGATTGGAAAACCATGGCATAACCAAAGGATCCAGAACAATTTTACTGGTTTCAGCCGGTCCGGATTTTTTCGTTCTCTGTTTTGCCTTGCTCAGGATTGGAGCTGTCCCAATTATGATTGATCCGGGAATGGGAACCAGGGCAATGATAAAAGCCCTGTCTAACTCCGATGCCAATGCCTTCATTGGCGTCCCTAAAGCACATCTTCTAAAGTATTTTTATCCTGATGCTTTTAAAAAGGTGAATACATGGATAAATACCGGAAATATTCGAATTCCGGGTTCTGTCAAATATTCCAGTTTGCGTACTGAGGTCGATTTTCCCGGACCCCAGTGCCATATTGAACCAAATGATGTAGCAGGCATTTTCTTTACAAGCGGGAGTACAGGCCCACCAAAAGGTGTTATATATCACGCCAAAACGATGAATGCACAGGTAAAACTGATGGAGGATCATTTTAAATATGGACCTGATGAAATTGACCTATGTACCTTCCCCCTGCTGGGCCTGTTTGTAACCTGCCTGGGAAGCTCCCTGGTTATTGCAGACATGGACCCTCTTAAGCCGGCCGAATTAATTCCCAAAAAGCTTATAAATAATATCAATGAGTATAAGTGTACTCAAATGTTTGGATCACCAATGATTTTGAATCGTCTTGTTAGTTTTTCAAAAAACCAAACAATCAAAATGAATTCATTGAAAAGAGTGATTTCAGCAGGTGCCCCTGTCCCTCTCGAACTTATTGATTCATTCCTCAAATTAATTGCCCCTTCCGCAACTCTGCATACTCCCTATGGAGCAACAGAAGCTCTGCCGGTTTCTGATATCACCTCAACGGAATTATTGGATCAAAACGAGGAAGAAGCTGCTTACTCTCAAGGAATATGTATAGGTTATCCCCTGCCGGGCATTTCTATCAAAATTATTAATATCATTGATGATCCGATTCCAGAATGGTCCAATCAAATAATAGCTCAGAAAAATGAAATTGGAGAGATCGTCGTAATTGGCTCCTCAGTTACCAGCGAATACCATAACAACCAATATGCCAACTCTATGGCAAAAATTCCAGACCACTCCGATAACAGCATCTGGCATCGTATGGGTGATCTTGGAAGACAAGATAGCAAAGGCATATTATGGTTCTACGGGAGAAAAAATCACAGAGTGGTGGGCTCTGGAAGAATACTTTATACCATACCTGTTGAGGCTGTCTTCAATAGGCATCCTGATGTTTACAGATCAGCTTTGGTTGGCGTCACACTCTTAGGTAAACATCATCAAGAAGCAGTGATTTGTATACAGACAAGAACAAAAAATAAAGGCTTTTATTTAGAAAAGTTGAAACGTGATTTACTGGTAATGGCAAGTGAAAATGAATTAACATACGATATCAAGCATATCCTCTTTCATCCTGATTTTCCGGTTGACCCACGCCATAATGCCAAGATATTCAGGGAAAAATTAGCTAAGTGGGCAGAAAGGAGAATCAGATGAAAATACTTGTGACTGGCGGCGGCGGATTTATTGGACAGGCTCTAATTAAAAGATTAATTGAAGATGGGCATCAGGTAACATCTGTGTCAAGAAAAGATTACCCCGAACTAAAAAAAATCGGAGCTATAAGCATCCAGGCCGATTTGAGAGACAGATCATCATTGATCAAAGCCTTTGCAAATCAGGATTTTGTATTCCATGTAGCTGCCAAAGCCGGCTTTTGGGGACCTTACAGCGACTATTTCCGCACCAATGTGCTGGGTACCCTAAATGTAATCGATGCTTGTAGAGAAAATAATATAAGCATAATGTTCTTTAACATCTATGACATTTTTTTTTTTGTTATTGATTATTTTTTTGTTTGTTTTGTAAAAGTTGTTTATATCTATGTTGTATTATTATATTT
>CAYXQX010000229.1:3257-6359 GCA_964467485.1 uncultured Porphyromonadaceae bacterium
TAATATCCGCAGACTGGTCTTTACCAGCTCCGCCAGTGTTGTTTTTGATAAGCATGATATTGAAGGGGGGAATGAAAACCTACAATATCCCCATCAACCATTATCACATTATACCACTACCAAAGCTATTGCAGAAAAAGCAGTGCTGAATGCAAACAGTGCAGATCTAAAAACTATATCTCTTCGTCCTCATCTGGTATGGGGCCCGGGAGATAATCACATACTCCCCAGAATTATTCAGCAAGCAAAAAATGGTAAACTAAGAATTCTTGGTGACGGTGAAAATATTATTGATTCAACATATATCGACAACTGCATCGAGGCCCATATTTGTACTTTAAATTGTGACGAAGATAATCCTGATATTTGGGGCCGACCCTATTTCATTTCAGATGGAGAGCCTGTCAAACTTTGGACTCTCTTAAATCAATTGCTTAAAGCCAACAATATAGATCCCCTGGAAAAGAATCTTTCTAAAAAAAATGCTCTTATCATCGCCAGCCTGCTGGAAAAGAAGCATAAATTGGGACACACGAATACTCCACCCAGATTGTGCAAATTCCTGGTTCATGAACTGACTTCATCTCATTGGTTTGACATTTCTGCTGCAAAGAAAATGCTAGGATACACTCCAGTTGTATCTATTGAGGAAGGACTAAAACACCTGAACGAATCGTCAACCGAACCATTTGTTAATGAAGATGAAAAACCAGATCCTTTTGACAACAATTATAAGCGAGAAAAGATTATACCCCCAGGTTTCTTAAGCAAGATAACCTATCTGGAAGGCAAAAAATTTACCCTGAAATCTATCCGATTGGCATGGCTGTATGTGAGAAAAACAAGTACTCTGATAAAAGATGGAACAGGAAAAATAGGTACTGAAGCTGTAGAAACAAAATTGATGGCAGCCGTTTTTTTTAGAATGCTGGAAAACAAACTGGATCTAAAAAATAGAAAAGAGCCTCCATCAAAAGATGAAGTTAAAGAAGCAATCAACCAACTTAAAGATGTTGGACGCTTTTCTCTATTTGCTACTGTTTCGATTTTACCGGGAGGAGGGTTTTCACTTATTGGCCTTGAATTACTTGCCAGGAAATTCGGGATAACAAATTTCACATTAGTTCCATCCTCTTTTAGAAATTCTAAAAAGGATAATTCGGAAACTTAATCTTCACCATATGTACTACTTGTCTCTCATTATCTATAATTTGCAATTTATAATTTAAATTAACCATTAATACCTACCTTTGCGCCCCAAATTCAGAAGACAATCATGCAGAGTATCAGAAATATCGCTATCATAGCTCACGTTGACCATGGTAAGACAACCTTGGTCGATAGAATATTATATCAGGTTAAAATGTTTAGGGATAATCAAGAGGTTAAAGATCTGATTCTTGATAGCAACGATCTGGAGCGTGAACGGGGAATCACAATCCTTTCAAAAAACGTTTCCGTAAGATACAAGGATGTCAAGATCAATATCATTGATACTCCGGGTCACTCCGACTTTGGAGGTGAAGTGGAACGTGTCCTTAACATGGCAGATGGAGTGATACTTCTGGTGGATGCTTTCGAAGGGCCAATGCCTCAAACTCGTTTTGTGTTGCAAAAGGCTGTCGAATTAAACCTTAAACCAATTGTTGTAATTAATAAAGTTGACAAGCCCAATTGCAAACCAGAGGAAGTTCAGGAACAGGTTTTCGATCTGATGGCCCATCTGGATGCCAGTGAGGACCAACTTGATTTCCCAACAGTTTATGGCTCATCGAAAGAAGGATGGATGGGCGAAACATGGGAAACCCCAACTCAGGATGTAAGTTTCCTACTGGATCAGATAATTGAGCATATACCTGAAGCTCCAGTTACCGAAGGAACTCTGCAAATGATGATAACAAGTCTTGACTATTCCTCATATGTTGGAAGGATTGCTGTTGGACGCATTTCCCGCGGATCTATTCAAATGGGACAGCAAGTGTCTCTTATGAAAAGTGATGGGAGAGCAATAAAATGTGTAATCAAGGAACTATATCGTTTTGAAGGCCTTGGAAAAGAAAAAATCAAAACACCAGTGCAATCAGGTGAGATCGTTGCCTTAATGGGTTTAGACGGATTTGAGATTGGTGATACTGTGGCAGATCTGGAAAATCCGGAGGCTCTTGTGCCAATAACAGTCGATGAACCCACCATGAGTATGATGATTACCATCAATAACTCTCCGTTTTTTGGGCAGGATGGTAAATATGTTACCTCTCGTCATCTACGTGAAAGACTTTTCAGGGAAATTGAGAAAAACCTGGCCCTGCGTGTTGAGGAAACTGATTCTCCTGATATGCTTAATGTTTATGGTCGTGGCATTCTACACTTATCTATCCTTGTAGAAACAATGCGTCGCGAAGGCTACGAGTTTCAACTCGGACAACCACAGGTTCTTCTTAAAGAAATTGATGGTAAAACTCATGAGCCAATCGAACATCTAACAGTTAATGTTCCTGAAGCCTTTCAAGGTAAGGTTATTGAAGCCGTAACAGCTCGCAAAGGTGACCTCCTGGATATCGAACTAAGAGGAGATCGAAACAGCGTGCAATTCAAAATACCTTCACGTGGCTTGATGGGAATATCAAACCAGATACTTACTCTTACTGAGGGTGAAGCTATTATAGCTCATCGCTTTGATTCATATATGCCTTGGAAAGGTGAAATAGGAAGCAAAAGAAATGGAGCACTGATATCCCAGGAAACGGGAACTTCAATTCCTTATGCATTAGACAAACTGCAGGACAGGGGAACATTCCTCGTCCCTTCGGGTGAACCTATTTATCAAGGCCAGGTTATTGGAGAGCATATTCGTTCGAATGATCTTGTTATTAATATTTGCAAGACCAAAAAACTAACTAATATGAGGGCATCAGGCTCAGATGAAAAACAAAGTATCACTCCACCAAAAACCCTCTCTCTGGAACAGTATATGGAATACCTTAAGAAGGATGAATATCTGGAGGTTACTCCTAAAAAATTAAGAATCAGAAAGATCGACTTAGGTAGGAAAAAGTACTAATTCCCCTTGTAGTCTTTAACTATTGCTTCGCCTATCCACTT
>CAYXQX010000230.1:0-6354 GCA_964467485.1 uncultured Porphyromonadaceae bacterium
GCAAGTATATCTTCCTATTTGGGACTACCGGTTAAGGTTCTAACCAGTTTTGTTAAAGGGAGCCCCATTGCACAGTATATTAAGAGTAATCTAAAGGCAAGACATATGGACTTTGAAGGTCCTGAAGTTGAGCAAGGAGATCCCTGGGGCTACCGGCATCAATTTAATATTGCCGACAGCGGTTATGGTAGCCGTGGTCCACGTGTACATAACGATAGAGCAGGAGAGGTCGGACGTACATTAAACATCAAAGATTTTGACATAGATAGAATATTTGGAGATGAAGGTGTTCAAATTGTTCATTTATCAGGGTTAATCGGAGCTCTATCGCCAGAAACCAGTGAGTTTTGTCTTGAGATAGCCAGGGCAGCAAAAAAACATGGTACAAAGATATCTTTCGACTTAAATTACAGGGCATCCTTCTGGAAAGGTCGTGAGGAAGAATTGCATGAGATTTTTACTGAGATAGCATCATTGTCAGATATTTTAATTGGTAATGAGGAAGATTTCCAACTCTGTTTAGGAATTAAAGGACCCGAAGCTGGAGGGAAGGGCATAGCAGCTGAAATAGATGGTTTCAAAAAAATGATCGGCAGGGTTAAAAAAACTTATCCTGATACTTCAGCTTTTGCTACCACCTTGAGGCAGGTAATAAATGCAAACAAGCATCTTTGGGGTGCAATAATGCTTGAGGGTGACAACTGGCATATTATTGAGCCCAGGGAGATAACGGTTCTTGACCGTATAGGTGGTGGTGACGGTTTTGTAGGAGGTTTATTATATGGTATATTAAATAGATGGATCCCTGAAAAATGGATTCATTTTGGATGGGCTACAGGTGCTTTAGCTACAACGTTCCTAACAGATTATGCCCAACCGGCAGATGAAGATATGGTATGGAGTATATGGGAAGGAAATGCCCGCGTACGAAGGTAAGGTCTTTGTCTATTTTACCTACTTCTAATATCTACTATCTCCAAATCTTGGATTCACAACATTATTGTAAATCGATCCAAAAGTATAGCTAAACCCAACTTTAAAGCTATATGAATAGCTGGTAGCTATCTGACGTTGTCTCAAAAGAACTTCTTCTGCTGTAGATCCCGATTTAGGTAATGACAGTTGGTCATGTATGAGTTTAGCTCTGCCTGAGAGGCTTAATGATAATCCCTTAAATAACCTTATGCTTACCCAGGTAGAGAATTGGAGATTATTCTTTGATAAGTCATGTAGATAAGTGAAGCCGGATAAAGAGGAGTTTACGTATCCCCAAGGTTGTCTTAATGCATAAGCAACTGATAACTGCTGACCAAATAATCCTTCTTCCATATTTTTATAAATGGTTTCTTCAGAGTAATAATTGTACCCATAACCAACCCTGTATTGAAACCTAAACTGCTTGAGGCTGGATTCATAATATGGGAAAACATTGTACTCAACCGCGGGGTATATTGACCAGGCAAGCTTCCTGTTCTGGTATGTGTCTGAGTTGAAATATATTCGTCCCCCAACTGACCAATGATCATTCAGGCTTTTAACTAATAAGTGACGAAATGAAGCATTATTCCTGGTGGATTGATATATAGTATCTTCGTATATATATTTTCTTAATACATAATCATAACCAGTTGCAAACTCCACTTTCCAATCCGGTGTGATTTTTTCCACACTAAAATCTGCTTCAGCTTCAGGATTGATGTATGTTGATTGCTGGTCATAATCAACAGAAAAGTCAGTATCGAAAACCCAACTATTCCACTTATCAATTACAACTTCTTTGTCAGCCTCTTTATGGCCATTCCCATTATATGTAATCTTAATCTTATTGGCTAGTGGAGTTTTTGATACAAATTGCATCAAACCCAATGCCATCATATTTGTTCTGCCCTGACGAGTAACTTCGCCAGTGTCATCAGCACTGCTAATGTAACGAACCTGATCCTCTATTCCCTCATAGCCATTCTGTCCGAGGTAATTAATTTGGTATTCTATACCACCTGATCCTGTCCTCTCAGTGGTGACAAGAATATGAACATCTGCTTCCTTTCTCTCACGAACATAATTTACGTAAGGGATTTCTCTTTTAACAAAGTCATTGTCGCAACGATGACAGTCGAGAAAAACCTTGATAGCGGACTCTCTTAATTTGCCGTTACCGTTCCCCTGAGAGAAAGAGGTTTGAGTAAATATTATAAATAAGAATATGAAAAATAGGGCTCGGTTCTGCATATTTAAAATTTTGCCCGAAAGTAAGCAAAACCGAGTCCTACTAATAGTTAAAAAAAGTTAAGCTTAGATAATTACCAGATGCTTGCTATCTGTAATTTTTTCGCAATACTCACATTTGAGTTCTAATGGTTTCTTTCCAACTATTTCAAACCTGGTTGTCATTACCTCATTGTTGGTAATACACTTTGGATTCATGCATTTTGCTATTGCCGTTACCTTATCAGGAAGGGAAACAACTTTCTTCTCAACAACCTGATAATCTTGAATTATATTTAACTTTGCATCAGGGGCTACCAAGGCAATTTTATTTATTTCATCATCTTTGAAAAAGATTCCTGCCACTTTAATAATGGCCTTTTTTCCCAGATGTTTGCTTTCCAGGTTTGACCCAAAGGTAACCTGGTGGCTGGTTTTATTTAATCTCAAAATTGAGATAACTTTGAAGAGGTTTTCAGAGGGTATGCGATCAATTACAGTACCATCCTTAATTGCGCTGACTTTAAGTTCCTTTTTGACTTCCATAACTTTTGATTTGGATGATTCTATTTTTATTTGACACCTAATATTTTAGCGATAATTGCCATTCGTGTATACACTCCATTAAGAGCTTGAGTAAAATAATAGGCCTTAGGGTTAGTATCCACATCGACGTTGATTTCATTTACTCTTGGCAGTGGATGGAGAATACGCATATTATCCTTAGTGCCATTAAGCATCTCATTTCTAAGAATATAAACATTCTTGACTTTTTCATATTCTACAGGATCAGCGAATCGCTCTCTCTGAACACGTGTCATATATATTATATCAGCGTATTTAATATTGTCATCCAGGTCACTATGTTCATAATACTTAATACCTTTTTTGTCGAGGAACAGCTTATACTCATCAGGCATTTTCAATTCATCCGGTGCAATGAAGTTAAAAACCGGATTAAAATGCGACATAGCCATAAGTAATGAATGTACAGTTCTTCCATATTTAAGGTCACCTACCAGACAGATATTTAGGTTATCAAGTTTTCCCTGAGTCTTTTTGATTGAATAAAGATCCAACAGAGTTTGAGTAGGATGCTGATGTGCACCATCACCTGCATTTATAACTGGCACAGGAGCCACTTCACTAGCATATTTAGCACTACCTTCCAAAGGATGGCGCATCACAATGAGGTCGCTGTAATTAGAAACTGTAAGAATAGTGTCTTTGAGTGATTCACCTTTCGAAACACTGGAAGACGAAGCTTCGGAGAATCCAATGACCCTGCCGCCAAGACGATTAACGGCAGATTCAAAGCTCAATCGGGTTCTTGTTGATGGCTCATAAAATAAAGTTGAAATAATACTGCCCTCAAGCAGTCGCTGATGAGGATTAGCTTCGAAATCTGCAGCCAGATTCAGAATACTGTGGATCTCCTCGGCATTGTAATCGGTAATTGATACCAGGCTTCGGTTTTTCATCAAAATATATATTCTAGTTTGGGATTAATCAGGTAAAAATAATCAATGAACTGAGATTTGAATTCCAGAATGGCTAAAGGTTTTTAATTAATTATTCACAATCCAGAATGCATGGTTAATTCATCAGGATAGTTTTCAATTTATCAATTTTATTAAGCTTTTCGATTACTCTGGCTGTCAGTCTCCTGCGTACTTCAATCTCAATTTCACATTCCATATCGTACAACTGATTAATAATCCTGGCCTCATCTTCCTTAATAATTCTCATAACACTATTCATTGCCAGGTAATCAAAATTAATTTTGATTCTATCCTTAACCGTTTTGGTAACAATCTCACCATCTTCAATAGCTTCTCTGGCTGCAGAACGGTAAGCATTGATTAAGCCGGGAATTCCAAGAAGAGTCCCTCCGAAATACCTTATCACAACAATTAGAACATCAGTTAAATCAAAACTAAGTAATTGCCCCAATATTGGTTTACCAGCAGAGGATGAGGGCTCTCCATCATCATTTGCCCTGTATTTAAGCTTTTCTGGTCCAAGGCGATATGCATAACAATGATGTCTGGCATCATGATACTTTTTCCTTAAATCAGCAAGGATTATTTTGATTTCATCCTCAGACGATACAGGATAAGCAAAGGCATAAAACTTGCTTCCTTTGTCCTTAAAAGACCCCTTTGAGTTTTCAAATAGTGTTTTATATTCGTCTGAGAGAATTGTCATAATTATTAGCCAACAAGCAATAATACAGCAAAAATAGCAATAATGACTCCAGCAAAGTTAATGGTTGATAGTTTTTCTTTGAATAATACTATTGCAGATAAAACTGAAAGAACAACCACTCCAATGTTGTTCAATGGGAATACCACAGAACTATCCAAACCACTATTATTTAATGCTGAAATGAGGAAGAATAAAGAACCGAAATTAGCAAATCCAAGCAAAGCACCATAAAACAAAACTCGTATTTCAAATTTCTTGATTTGTGCCTTCCAGCTAAATATGAAAATCAAAGAACCAAGCAGAAATGAAGTTCCAAAAACAATAGCATTGAATAAGCCAACGCTGTTAACAGGAATATGCTCAGCCTGGCTGTACTTAATAAAGGTATCCACGATACCAGTTCCAAAAAATATTATTATTGGATAAAGCCAGCTTTGAATTGTGACTTTGTGACCACTTTTTTTATGAACAGTTAGAAAGAGGGCTAGAAGTGCAATGCATATCCCGGTTATCTTAATCCAATCCAGAGTTTCGTTATATCTTAAAATGCTGAATAATACAGGAATCACTACAGACATTTTTGTAGCTACAGTTGTAGTTGATACACCAGCATGTCTTGTTGAACGGGCTATAAGAAAGAAAACAACAATAAATAAAAGACCGATAAACAAGGCATATGGCAGTCCGCTGATTTGAAAGGAAGCATGATCATTACTCCCTGCATAGCTTATGATTAATCCAAGAATACCAGCTATCAGGTAATTGAATACTATAGTTTGAAAAACATCAATACCTTTAATATCAATATGTTTAAAGAGAAGTAGGATAATGCTTGATGAGAATATGCTGAGAATTAGATAAACCATATAGTTTTTTGAGGCAACAAAGGTAGGCTATTTTTTTCCTGATTTAAATTGATCCAACCCTTTGGTTAAATTTAACCTTCACTGTTTATGTTATTCAGCAGAATTTTAAAATGTTCCATGTCTTAACCAATTCTTTGCAAAATTCACTAATTCTTGACATGCAGCTGGTTGATTTTTATGATATTTACTAATAATTGGATACTAAGTCCATGAAAACTAAAAATCCCGGATCCCGCAGAAGGAAAATCATTCTGTATTACAGCCTGGCCGTCGTCTTGCCAGGTCTGGTCCTGGGATTCATGTCGTACAAGGGCATTCGTAACGATCAGGCATTCAGGGAAAAAGAGAGCAAAAGGAAACTTGAATTTGATAGTCGTGCCTTCTTTTCTGCTCTTGATTCAACCTTTTTGGATTTCGTAAAAAAGCAGGCTGACCCGGTTATTACACCAAAGGGGAAGTTGGATCCATCTTTACTGACTCTCATAGAGATTGATACAGCAGGGAACAGAAATTTATTGAGCCATAAATTGCTTTATGTTCCTGACGAATTTATTCCTATTAAGCCTGAGCAAAATTCAATTCCGGCAGGCCTGGAGGAAGGACAGAGGCTGGAATATATCAATATTAATTACCAGGAGGCACTCAAATTTTACCAGAACAAGGCTATCAATTCCACAAATGATGAAGAGAAATCCCTTTGTCTGATTGCAATGGCAAGATTATACAAAAGGCTGAGCATGCCTGGTCTGGCTAAAGGCGTTTATGAAGAAATAAAGAAGAATTATCCGGGATGTTTGCTGAAGGGAGAGATACCCCTTGGATTAACAGCAAACCTCGAACTCTTAAAGATCAGCAGGGAGAATGGAGAACAGGACGATTTATTAAGGAATTCGATATCCTTACTTGAGCTTCTGATACATCCAGCCTGTAATTATGATGAAAATCAGTTTGCCATGTTTTACCAGTCATCAAAAAAGTATGTGACTGAAATTACCCCCCCTATTGATTCCCTTTTTCAGGAAATTGAAAGGCAAAAAGCATTAACTGATTACCTTATCAGTATCCTTTCAGGGCG
>CAYXQX010000231.1:0-6335 GCA_964467485.1 uncultured Porphyromonadaceae bacterium
ATACGAAATAACGAAAAAAAACATTCAACTGCTCCAAACAAAGATCAAGAACCATTGTCAGTAGGCAACATGGCTTATATCTATTCAATATTAGGAACAAAAAGCTATCTTCGACAAAAGCTAGCCATACAACAATAAACCTGCTCTTATGAAAACGGATAACCGCCTGCTCTCTCTTGATTTCTTTAGAGGGATGACCATGTTCCTTTTGGTAGCAGAATTTGCACACATTTTCCCATTTTTAGTAGAACCTGAATTGGAAGGAAGCATTATTCATTCAATTGGTGAGCAGTTCCACCATTGCCGATGGGAGGGACTTCATTTCTGGGATCTCATCCAACCCTTCTTCATGTTCATCGTTGGAGTTGCCATGCCTTTCTCCTTTGCCGCAAGGATGAAAAAGGGGGATTCACAAAAAAATATAGTAAAACATGTTCTCAAACGATCTCTTCTACTTCTGGTAATTGGTTGGGCATTATATTGTATCGATCCGGGTAGAATTGTATTTCGCTTTCAAAATGTTCTGGCTCAGCTCTCTGTCACGTATCTTCTGGCATTTCTTGTTATGAAGAAACCAGCCTGGTTTCAGATCTCTTTTTCAATTCTTCTTCTAATTATCACGGAAGTATTATACCGTGGTTTTTGGGTTGAAGGCTTCACTAATACTTTTACCCCAGGGGAAAATTTTGGAGCCTGGTTTAATATTCTTATCGATGGAAAAGAAGATGGCGGCCATTGGGCCATGTTCAATGCAATCCCTACAGCAGCACATACGATTTGGGGCGTGCTAATTGGACAGTTACTTATAAGTAGTCGGAGTGCGAAAAAGAAAATGGCTATTATGGCCATATTTGGTGTTATTCTATTGATCCTGGGATATTCCCTTTCGCCTCTCACTCCTATTATAAAAAGAATCTCAAGTAGCACCTTTGTGCTAACTAGTGGTGGATGGACCATCCTGGTCATGTTGCTAAGCTATTGGCTAATTGACTATTTGAAATTAAGAAAAGGAATCCTATTTTTTACCGTCGTTGGAATGAACCCATTGTTTATCTATCTCTTCTCGCATGTTGGAGGAGCTTCATTAGTAAGAAAAATCATTTACCCCTTTTCTACTGGATTATTTGGATGGACAGGTGATTGGACTGCAGGGCTACTAACCAGTATACTTACACTCGCTTTCCTATGGTATATTTGCTACTTTATGTATAAAAAGCGGGTATTCATACGAATCTAGTAAGGGAATAAGCTATTGGGAGTGAGTCGACAGCTTGTTAAAGCACGCCCCGCACCTCACTTAGGAACCCCCACAAACTCCTCCAAAACCCCAAGCCCAACTTCAAAATCCTCTCGGCCAAGACCAAACCTAACCCTGTTTTTATCATATCCATAAACGACTGATGGCAAGAGCATGGCCCCAGTCTTCTTGGTAAGGCAGCTACAAAAATACTCTACCTTATATCTCACGAAAATCTCCGGGAAAGCAATGGATCCGGCTCTCGGTGGAACCCATCTGATGAAATGAGGGTTTCTTTCCGAAAATTCTTCCATCAGGATAATATTTTTCCTGATTATTTTCAAGTTCCTCTCTACAATTTCATTCCAATTCCTCAATGCTATCAGAGCCAGAATTTCAGATGGACCAGCCTGACAAATAGTAGTATAATCTTTATAGGCCTGCAGTTTTTTCATGACCTCAGCATCCCGAACAATCAACCAACCAAGACGAAGACCAGGTAGAGCAAAACTCTTCGACATCCCACATAGTGTAATTGAGTTCTTGTATTTCTCACAAACCGATGGCAAGCGATCCTCATCCGAATATTCCAAAAAACGGTACATCTCATCTGAAAACAAGAGGATATTTTTTTCCTCTGCTAATGCTATTACCCTTTTAAATTCATCCTGATGTAAAAGAGCTCCGGTGGGGTTATGAGGAAAGTTGATGACAAGCATCCTGGTTTTATCAGTAATAAGATTCTCCAGATCATTCACCGAAAAAACATTATTATCATCAGGCTCCCATCTCTTAGTAACACAGTCCTTACTATTTGCCAGCTCGTATAATGACTGATACCCAGGAAAGGTAGTCACTACCTCATCTCCTTCAGTAAGCAAGGTTTGCATAGTAATATAAATTCCTTCTTCTGGTACTAATACCATCACCTGATCAGGATTTATTCCATTATACATCTTGGCAATCTCTACCCTCAGCTCAGGCAAGCCCAGAGATTCTGTATAGGCTAACTTTAAATTATCCCAAAGTCCTAAGGCCTCAGCATCAGCCATCTCCAACAACTCTTTCATCGGCAAAGGCTCACAATCAGAACTTGAAAGAAGATACTTCGCAGTAAATTCAAATTCAGCAAAATAACGCTCAAGAGTAAAAGGCTTGATCTCCACAGGTTTCAGTTTAAAGAAACGAAGGTAGTGATAATTGTTCCCCGAGTAAACTCAGGACCAGCAAAGCTGGAATGGTTAATTGTTAATGGTTAATTATATTTTTTTCCTTAATCACAGCGAAGCGTAGCGATCAGAATCACAGCAAGCGAAGCGAAGCAGAATCACACCGAAGCAGAATCACACCGAGCAAAGCGAGGGGAATCACAGCGAGCAAAGCGAGCATTATTAACCATTTATACGTATTTTTAGCTATTGAAACCCAAAGTCCTTCTTCAAAATGAAAAATCTACTCTATCTTCTTGCTTTTTTAGGACTATTTTCCTGCTCAAGCCAAATCCAATATGAGGAAACCGACCTCAAACTTTCATACGAACAGCCGGCAAAAACCTGGAACGAAGCCCTGCCGATAGGAAATGGTAGATTGGGTGCAATGGTTTTTGGAACAGTGACCCGTGAGCAAATTCAATTCAATGAGGAGACTTTATGGAACGGCGAGCCTCACAGCTATGCCCATCAGGGAGCCTACCAACATCTTGATGAAATCAGGAATTTGCTTTTTGAAGGAAAACAAAAGGAGGCTCAGGATCTTGCTTCAGTTGAGTTTATGAGTGTTCCTCTCCGACAAAAGAAATACCAACCTTTTGGTGATCTGATTATCGAATTCCCGGGACATGAAGATTATACTGATTACACAAGACTGCTGGATATTGAAAATGCTGTTGCCAGAACCACCTATAAGGTTGGGGACATTACTTACACCCGCGAAATACTGGCCAGTGAACCGGATCAGGTAATTGCTGTTCACCTAACAGCCGACCAAAAAGATGCTCTCGGTTTTCATATCCTGATGAACTCTCCTCATCAACTATCAGAAGTTAAAACAGATGGGAACCAACAATCCCTTTATGTTGATATTTCCGACGGAGTGCTCAAAGGCATCGCCAGGATTGAAGTAAAAACAAAAGGAACCCTGATCACCCATGATTCCCATATTGAAGTTAAAGATGCAAGCTCAGCTACAATCTATCTGAGTGCTTCTACAAATCATATATCTTACAAGGATGTAAGTGCCGATCCTGAGATTGAGCTTGCTGAAAACATGGCTAAGGTCAAAGACGTGAAATACAAGGATTTGAGATCAGAGCACATTGAAGATTACCACAAATTATTTAAAAGATTTAGCCTTGATTTTGGAATTAACGGTCGCGAGACCCTACCAACAGACAAGAGACTACACAAATTCAACGAGGACCCGATTGATCCTCAGCTTATTGCCCTCTATGTGCAATACGGACGCTACCTGATGATCTCATCAAGCAGGCCAGGAACATTCCCGGCAACCCTGCAAGGAATATGGAATCAGGATATGGATCCGGCATGGGACAGTAAATACACAACAAACATAAATGCAGAAATGAATTACTGGCCGGCCGAAATGACCAACCTGGCCGACTGCCATGATGCATTATTCAATATGATTGAAGAAGTTGCCCAAACGGGTAAGGAAGTAGCCAGAGAACATTATAATTGTGATGGCTGGGTGCTTCATCATAACACCGACATATGGAGGGGCTCAGCGCCTATCAATGCTTCAAACCATGGCATTTGGCTCGGTGGAAGTGGATGGATGTGCAGTCATCTTTGGGAACATTATTTGTTCACTAAAGACACTGATTTCCTAAGAGATAGAGCCTGGCCTCTAATGAAAGGTGCAGCAACATTCTATTCCCAGTTTCTCATCGAAGACCCCGTTACTGGATGGCTGATTAGTACCCCCTCAAACTCACCGGAAAATGGTGGTCTGGTTGCCGGCCCTACTATGGATCATCAGATTATAAGATCCCTCTTCAATGCTTGTATCGAAACAACAGATATCCTGGGGCTTGATAAAGAATTTGCTGATTTACTAAGAGAGTTAACCCCAAAAATTGCTCCGAACCAAATTGGTCAGCATGGCCAGTTGCAAGAGTGGATGGAAGATAAGGATAACCCCAACAATCACCACCGCCACGTTTCCCATCTTTGGGGTGTGACTCCCGGTGCAGATATAACCTGGGAAACATCTCCTGATGTAATGAAAGCTGCAATTCAGTCTTTAATTTTCCGTGGTGATGAAGGAACAGGTTGGAGCCTGGCATGGAAAATCAACTTCTGGGCCCGATTCATGGATGGCAATCACGCCTATGAACTTATTAAACTTCTTTTCAGGGTCAAAGAAGATGGCAACACCCAATACAGAGGTGGCGGTTCATACATAAACCTGTTTGATTCCCATCCACCCTTCCAGATCGATGGGAATTTTGGAGCCCCTGCAGGAATGGTAGAGATGTTAATACAGTCGCATCAAAGTGCCATTGACATATTACCCGCCCTTCCTGACGCCCTTCCAAATGGCTCAATATCCGGAGTATGCGCCCGTGGGGGATTCGAGCTCTCATTCAGCTGGGCAAATGGAGTGCCGGGAGAAGTAAAAGTATTGTCAAAATCAGGAGAAACACTTAGAGTTAGATATAAAGGTGAAACCAAGGAATTGGAAACCGAAAAAGGAAAAACATATAAAATCAATTTTTAAACCACTACAAAGTTTATGAAACTTCGAACACCATTAATACTCATTTTTTTTATCCTGATTTTCTCTCATTGTCAAACAAATAGTGATGCTGATAAAAGCACGCAAGCCGTAATCTCAATAGACATGGAATCTCTGGAGACCCTTTATGATAGTTTGGAAAATCGCTACCGCCAACTGGAACCTCAGGTTATACAACCTGCCGAAGGATACCTCAAATACCCTTACCTTATTCCTGCCGGTTTCTATAAGCAGATGTGGGATTGGGATGGATTCTTTATGGGAAATCACCTGGCCAGTATCGGTAAACCTGAGTATTTAAAATACTGGGCACTAAACCTTATTCAGGGAGTTGATGAAGAAGGCTATGTGGCAGGATGCGCAACAACAAAAGGACCAAGGCCCATCTTTGGTAAGTTTTCCATGAAACCATTTCTGTCGCAAGGTGTATATTTCGCCTCTCTCAAAATGGATGATTTCAGCTGGGTAGAAGAGAATTACGATGCCTTGATGAGGGTTCTTGAGTACAGGGACAAAACAATGCTGGACTCTACTTATAATCTATATTTCTGGGATAATGCCATGCAAAGCGGAGCCGATAATAATCCTGCCATGAATTATTTCTGGGAGGAAGATTTTCGATCTTTTCTTGCACCTGATGCAAGTACATTTCAGCTCAAAGAAATTATCGCCCAAAGTAAAATTGCTGAAAAATTAGGCAAAACAGAGGATGCAAAAATGCTCAATACTAAGGCTGAAAAACTCAAGAAGGCCATAAACGACCACCTCTGGTGCGAGGAAGATCAGATCTACTATACAGTCGACCGTGAAACAGGAACCTTCTACAAAAGAATAAGCTATTCCAGCTTCGTTCCCCTGATACAAAAAGTAGCACCTCAGGAAAAAGGTGCTGAAATGATTAGAAGATACCTGATCAATCCTGAGCATATGAAGGCCAAATATGGTTTGCGCTCATTGTCGAAACAGGATCCTGATTACAACAACAAAAATATTATCAAGCCTTTCTCAAACTGGCAAGGACCTGTGTGGCCCATAGCTAATTATATCTACCATATAGGATTAAAGAATTATGGCTTTGAGGATGAAGTAGCCTGGCTGGCTGAAACTCTGGGCTCTCTTCTTTTAAATGACATCAGAGAATGGGACAGTATGCACGAGAACTATCACGCTGATACCGGCGCCCCACTGGCTCCTGCCGCTGATCACGTAGATGCTAATGGCAAATTCGTTGGTTTCATAAGCTGGAACCTATGTATCCAAAATGTAATGGAAGGTGTACTCTTCGATAAGTGGATGCTCCTCGAACTGGAAACAAAGAAATAATGAAAACATACCTACTAAC
>CAYXQX010000232.1:0-6308 GCA_964467485.1 uncultured Porphyromonadaceae bacterium
TAGGTAGAACCTTATATCCATTCTTCTCCATCGACATCTGGAGGTCGTGAATATGAGTCACCTTCCATTTGTGATCTTTTGCCGTCTTCTCCAGCCATTCAATCGTCTGGTCAAACGACTTTTTGCTCTCATTCTCCAACATCATCTGCTTCTGAGAAAAGGCAGTTAAGCTGATCAATCCTATCGCTAAACTTAATACTAAATGCTTCATTTTTATTTCTTTTTTAAATGAAACAAACGAAATAAAAAAAAGTTAAAAATTCACAACTCATAATTCAAAACTCACAACTCACAACTCATAATTCATAACTCATAATTCATAACTCATAATTCATAACTCATAATTATTCCAAAAACACCGCCATCTTCGAAACCATAATATTCGGCCCGCTACTCGACTTTATCCTGATCTTCACCTCCCCATCCTGAGTGTCCTCCCTCATGAAATCCAGACTGATCCACTTCCCGTCACCATCGTGCTTGCCAATGATGAATTTTCTGTTCTCAATGTCAATGGAACCACCCCTGTTCTGATTGCTCCAATCATGGCAAAAAAGAAAAACCTTGCCTATCGAGCCTGATGGAACATCCAGATTGATCTCCATCGTTTTTCCAAACCAAGCTGTACTGATATCGTCTTTCCAACAACCATCTGCCTTTACCGCATATTCTAATTTTTCTTGCTTGATAATTTTGTCAATACCGGGCAACCAGGAGCTGTTCCCCTGATTTTTTTGATTACCTGCCGATTCAATATATAATCCGGCGTTTTCAAAGCCAGATGGAACCTCCATTAAAGCACTCCCATAATGAGGGAATAGATTTTTCAGGTAGTCTGTTTCTAATTTAATATCAGGATTAAAATCCCCTGAATTCATATATTCCAGAATACTGTGACGTAGCTGCTTGATCTCTGGCAACGAATCCCGTCCGGATGAAAGGTCATAGCCACATACCATCAGCTTTCCTTTGCCTATCTGTGCTTCAAATAAGCTTCCCAAACGCTTGCTGAAATGAAAATCACTGACGGGTTGAATGATTGGGTGAATACTTACCGGGGCATCAGTCAAATCAAAGGCCTTGGCTCCCTTGCAAAGATTCCACCAATTCCAGGATGCAAATTTGTCTGTTGGGAAAGAGGCCAGGGCAGGGTGCTCGTTATCGATCAGAGTGCCAAGGGTCTCAATCGATTGTCCTGGGAAAAAGGAAGCCGACCAGTACAAGGGCTTAAATGCAGCGTTGATCTGAGAATCCGGATCACCTAAATTGTCGGCCAACAGCAACACGGATGCACCATCTTCTAACTGAGCTCTTGTACCCTCATCCAATTTATTGGAGATAATAACATCCCCGGAAACATCAGTAAGCTCAGCCGGATAAATCCAAATGGGCCATCTGTTTATGTAATATGTGCCTGGCAATTCCAATTTAATAAGGTATTGACCCGCATTCCTTATATCTGGCAATGGGATCGATAGTTTTGTTACTTCATGCAACACCCCCTTTTGATAATCTCTTGCCTCGATGTGTTCTTTATATTTGATATTTCCCTCCAGATCCGTCAGTGAGCAGGTAATTTTCTGATTTTTTAAATTTCTGGGACCAAACTGATGCAGCAAAACATCCACCTCAATCATATCACCGCCAAGCCAGTTATATGCCGGTAGAACTAACAATGGTACAATCTCGTTCAAATACTGCTTGGCTTCATCAGGATCAAGAGTCCCCTTCGATTCATAAAAGGAATCGAGCCAGCCTATAACTGCTTCTCCCTGACCAATATAATCCTGCATGCTTAGTAGCTGTAATCCGGCGCAGGATGGTGTGCGCATAAAGGACTCAATCTCATCTTTGTATAGCAATGCAGATAATTTCCCGGAGGCTTCCTTAAATTCTTTATCCTGATTTAAAAGACCTGTTTCCGCGGCAATATTCTTCAGCTGCTCAAGATTCCTTGGCTTTAAAACACCTGTGTATTTGTCAATCTCATCCCAATCAGGATAAACCGGCCATTGACCAATCTCATGAGCAATGATGGGAACTTCAGCTCTGCTGTACTGATCTTCATAATTCCAGTTTTTATGGTTAAACATCCTCTGTCTTACCCCGCCAATCCCCGGAACACTGTGGGTGGCTGAATAGTCGCAATTCGGAGTTATAGTTCTTGCAGTTGAGGCTGCATACAATCTTCTGGGATCATGCTTCTTTAGCTCACCAATCCACTCTCCCATCAATTCAAAGTCGCTGCTACCCAGTTCATTACCAATGCAAAACATGATGAAGGATGGGTGATTGCCATATGTGTCAACAACCCTCTGCATTTCATCCCGGATAAATTTATCCGCATCTTTATCTCCCCTTCCAATACCCTGAGGCTTACCCTTAGTGTCCATCTCCGGACGACCCCTGGCAACCATATCCGTTCCCATCCACCAGTCAATCCAAACCGAGGCCTCAGCCTGTATGTAAATACCTATTTCATCAGCCGCTTCAAAAGCGACTTCAGGTGGGCACCAGGAGTGAAACCTTACGTGGTTCAAGCCATATTCCTTATAGGTCCTGAAAATCTTTTTCCAGGCATAAACATCCATCGATGGATATCCGGTTAAAGGAAAATGAATGCAGTCGAGATTGCCCCTCAAAAACACCTTCTCTTTGTTAATTATTATGTGATGTTGAGACTTGCCCACTTCACTGAATCCAAAACTGAGCCTCTTGGAATCTAAATTCTCACCAGGCTCGGCAATAACCTCCAGCTCGTAAATAAAAGGATTAAATTCATTCCAAAGGTGGACCTTCTCATCTGGTTCAAGAATTATGTGAAGCTTCTCATCAGGACTCGTTAAGTTTTCTTCATGAATTTTTTTACCGCTGTTTTTCTCAAAAATCCTGAACAGATATCTTATCGGCTTTCCACCAGGTTTTTCGATATTCATCTCCACTCGCACGGAGTGTGATTCAATTGATGGGAATATCCTGATGTTCTCAATGTGCGTGCGATTATCTGCCCTAAGCTCAATTGCTCCAATAACTCCATTCCAGATCGATTGCATATAGTCGCCATATGCATGGCCCTTATCTCCAATATTATGAACCATGTCATTATTAATCCTCAATGTAATAGTATGCTCCCCTGGAGTTATCATACCTAGTTCGTGAATATGGGGAGTGCCTAATGCATCTTGCATACCTAGTTCTTTACCATCAAGATAAATCCTGGATTCCCATAATACTCTTTCCAGGAATAAAGTCACCTCCTTGTCATTCCACTCTTCAGGAATGCTAATGTTTTTCTGATACCACGCAGGACCAATATATTCATACTCGCGGGAGAGAATCCCATAAGCAGTATCCTGGGTCATCTTACCAAGCTTTGCCTCATCGGTGGTTCCCGGTAGCGAAATTTTACCATCAAAGTCCTGCTCATCAAGCCGTGTGCCGATAACTGAACTATCAGGATCCAGTTTTACAAACCAACTCCCGGCAAGCGATATGGAGTCCTCCACCGGAGACACACAAGAACCCAAACCAATCATCAAAACAAACACCAAAAAACGCAATAATACTTTCATATTTAATTTTTAACGAATAACAGAATAACGGAATAACGAGTAACGGGATAACGGAATAACGAGTAACGGAGTAACGAATAACGAATAACGAATAACGGAGTAACGAGTAACGAATAACCGAAAGTCATCGAGCCTCAAAGTCCGAACTTCGCACCCACCCCGCATTCAACTCTTCCCCAGATGCATACCGATTAAAAAAATCTATATGATGCTTATCTGCATATGGATAGTTGTCGAAAATATCACCATTACCCATTATCCTTGGATCCTTTTGTTCCTTTAACTCTTTCTCCAGTTGCAGGGATAACTCTTCTTTTATTTCTTTAAAATCAGGATTTAATACCAGATTATGCAAACATTCAGCATCGGTTTTTATATTGTACAATTCCTCATTTTCTCTTTTGCCAAAAGATAATTTCCAAAAAACCTGATCTTTCCCCGACCGATTGAAATTTAGGATCTGACTTTTTGTTGGACTCCCATCGCAGTTCAAATAGCCTGTTACTGGATCGCCACCGGGCCATCTGTCTGTCTTGAAATTCCTGATATAAAGCATACCACCTTTCATTATTCCCCTAATGGGATAACCCTGATCATCCGGTCTTCCGACATCATGCCTTTCCTTGCCAATTAATACATGATCCCTGTATGCTGTAACCTGCTCCGACTTAGATGAATAGAATATGTCAGTCAGACTACTTCCGCTTATTGGATGCATTTCTGAAGATTCCTGATCTATTTGAGCCAGCTCCAGAAAAGTAGGAGCAAAATCAATAAAACTTACTATGTCATTAACAGCTCTTCCGGGCTTTTTAATTCCATGAGGCCAGCTAATAGCAAGAGGCAGGTGATTAGAGTATTCATATGCCTGACCCTTTACCCTTGGAAAGGGCATGCCATTGTCGGCTGTAACAAGAACTAAAGTGTTTTCTAACTCACCTGCCTCTTCAAGCATCTTAAGCATCTTAGCCAGATGACTGTCGAAGTATTCTATCTCAAAGGCATAATCCAGCATGTCCCTGCGAATTGTATCTGTATCAGGCCAAAATCCTGGAACATGATCGATCTGCTCAGGCGTTTTCCCGGCTAGTCTGGCTCCGGTATTATATTCATAACTTCTGTGGGGCTCAATAGAACCATACCAAAAGAAAAAAGGCTCACCATCCTGTCTGTCTTCAAGGAATTTCTTGAAGTTTGCTGCATAATCAATTTTTGCGATTCCTTTGGTTGGCGGTTCAAGCTTTTCTGAATTATAGGCTTTAATCAATAAATCTCGCTTACTGCCATCAGTGTTTAGCACAATGCCAGGTGCGTAACCCTTTAGTGTGTATCCAACATGATACCCATTCTCATCCAAAACCTCTGCAAAAGTTTTGAATTTTGCCGGAAAGTAAGGCCAGTGGTTTGCCGCCTCTTCTAACTGCCAGGAATTGCGGCCTGTCAGAATACAAGCTCTTGAAGGTGCACATTTGGCATTTGGAGTATAAGCATTTCCAAATAAAATACCGTCGCTGGCAACTCTGTCGAAAGCGGGAGTTTTTACCCAATCACATCCATAAGCACCCATGTGGGGATAGGAGGCATCATCTGCTATGGCAAAAAGGAAGTTTGGCTGTTTCTCTTCGGTGCATGACGACAGAAAAATAGCTATGATAAGTAAGTACGGGAAATTTTTCATAATAGATATGGGCTAATTAGATGTATAAAAGTACTCATTTGTAAATTATTCTTTTTTGTCATGAAGTATAAAAAAACCTACCTTGTGCCTCACCTATTGCCCTTGTTCCTCTATTATGATTGATTTTTTAATCAGCTTTGCCTTAGCCCTTATCATGTTTACGATTGGGTCTTCCCTTAAACCCGGACAGTTCTGGCAGATTGCCAAGCGCCCAAAGGCTATTGCTTTGGGCCTGACCTTGCAGATGTTGTTCCTGCCTCTCCTGACTTTTGCCCTGGTAGATATTATTCCTCTTTCTCCGGAATTTAAGGTGGGATTATTGGTGCTGTCATTTTGCCCGGGAGGCACAACTGCTAATCTTGTTAGTTTCCTGGTTGATGCGGATGTAGCACTTTCTATTTATCTTACAAGTATAAATAGCTTTCTGATTCTGATTTCAATACCTACTCTAACATACTTGTCCTTGGTTCATTTTGATTTGGCCGGTCAGGAAATTCGCTTGCCAATTGGGGGAACTATATTTCAAGTTGTCCTGATAATTCTAATCCCGGTTATTTTAGGAATGCAGGTTCGTCGATATTTCCCCGACCTTATTCTCAAATTGCAGAAACCAATGAAGTACGCTAGCGTTATCTTGCTTGTTGGTGTTTTCTCTATTAAGTTTCTTGCCCCCGGCCATCAAGGTGGCAGTGGTATCTCAATGGATGAAATTTGGCAATTGCTTCCAATAACCCTGTTCATTCACCTACTGGTGATGTTTCTTAGCTATTATCTTGCAAAAGGATTTCTGTCAAATCATAAGGCTTGTATTACAATAGGCATTGAGGTTGGACTTCAAAATACAACTCTGGCTTTGCTTATTACCAGTACAATGCTGCAAAACGAGCAAATGGCAAAACCCGCCTTAGTTTACGCCCTCTTCTCCTTCTTTACAACCTTTATTTACGCCTGGATCAATAAGAAATACGACAAAATCCACAGACTAGAACCACACCCACACCCACACCCACACCCAACTCATAATTCATAACTCATAATTCATAATTCATAACTCATAA